>JABHSO010000042.1 GCA_018669845.1 Gammaproteobacteria bacterium
GTAATAGCTTGAACGCATCTACCCATATTCGTTTCTAGAGATCGAGGTTCAGATGAAATTTGCTATTCAAATTAATGAAGGTCCTTTTACTCATCAGGCTGCTGATACTGCATACCAGTTCACTAAAGCAGCGCTTGAGAATGGTCACGAGATTTTTCGTGTGTTCTTTTATCACGATGGCGTAAATAACGGCACGATGTATGGCGTACCTCCTCAGGATGATCGCAACGTTCAGGCGCTGTGGTCAGACCTTGCGGAAAAGCATGATCTGGATCTTGTGGTTTGTGTTGCTGCGGCCCAACGCCGTGGCATCATGGACGAAGATGAGGCTAAACGTCATGGTAAAGGAGCATCAAATATCGCTCCTAAATTCCGTATCTCTGGTTTAGGTCAATTGATCGAAGCTGGTATTCAGGCTGAACGTCTGATGGTCTTTGGTGATTAGGAGTTAATTATGTCAGTTACAAAGAAATTTACATATATAAACAGAAAAGCACCTTACGGTTCGGTTTATGCTCTTGAGTCACTCGAAGTTGTACTGATTGGTGCAGCATTCGAACAGGAAGTACAACTTGTATTCGTTGATGACGGTGTTTATCAGTTAACAAAAGGCCAGTCTACTGACGGTATTGGAATGAAAAACTTTTCCAAAACCTATGCTGCTCTGGGTGATTATGACGTTAATCAGATTTACGTTTGTGAGCAGTCTCTTGCTGATCGTGGTTTAACTCTGGATGACCTTCAGGCGTTAACTTACGAAGATGAAGATGATGACTGGGCTGAAAAGAGTTCAATGAATCTTGTTAATCGTGAACAGTTAGCTGATTTAATCAGCGATGCTGATGTTCTGTTAAATTTTTAAAGGAGATTATTTACATGTCAACTTTACATACTGTAAACAAGTCACCTTTTGAAAGAAATTCACTCGACACTTGTCTTTTACTGATCAAAAACGATTCTACTGTTTTATTGATTGAAGATGGTGTTGCAGGTGCGCTGCAAAATACGACTGCTTCTCAAAGCATCTCTGATGCAATGGGCGAAGGCGTTAAATTTGCTGTTCTTGGTGAAGATCTAAATGCTCGTGGTCTGTCCGCAGATCGAGTAATCGATGGCATTTCTGTTGTTGATTATGCCGGTTTTGTTCAGCTTGCTGTTGATCATGACAATGTTCAAAACTGGTTGTGATCAATAATTTTTGATTTATTTTTGTTTTTTAATATTAAAGCTTAATTTTTAAGCATTTTAGGAGATTTATCATGGCTCTAGAAGTAAACGGTAAAAGTTACGAAGTAGATGAAGAAGGTTACCTGGCTAACCTGAACGAATGGGACGTTGATGTTGCAGGCGCACTTGCTGCTTCTGATGACGCTGAACTGACTGATTCACACTGGGAAGTTATTAACTTCTTACGTGAGTACTACGAAGAGTATCAAATTGCTCCTGCAGTACGTGTTTTAACTAAAGCAATCGGCAAACGTCTTGGTAAAGACAAAGGAAACAGCAAGTACCTGTATGAACTGTTCCCTTATGGTCCAGCTAAGCAAGCTTGTAAGTATGCAGGTCTGCCTAAGCCAACTGGTTGCGTATAGTAGTCAGAACCAATCAATCAAAGTTGTCTGATCAATCTGGTCAGGCAACCTTGGTTACCATTTTCACATTAGTTTTTTAAAGAAAACCTTGTAGCGTACGGTTAATTTACAAAGTTTCCTTTTAACAACTAGCTTTCTGAGAGATAGATAGTCAATGAGTACATTTATTGCACTTTTATTCTGGTTCGCCACAGCCGTTATTATTTTCGGCCTGGCTTTTAAAATCAGGCAGTACTGGGTGACACCTGCCCCGTTAAAAATCCCTACAACTCCTGCCCCTACAACTCGAACTGGTGTCATTTTTAGAATGGCTAAAGAAGTTGTAGTGTTTGAAAGTTTATTCAAATCAAATAAATGGATCTGGATATTTGGCTGGATGTTTCACATGTCTCTGGCACTGGTACTTGCCAGACATATTCGTTATTTTCAGGAACAACCCTGGTTCTGGGTCAACATCATTCAACCATTTGGTAAATATGCCGCTTTCACAATGGTTATTGGCTTATTAGGACTGTTAGCACGCCGTTTTGTTGTTGCACGTGTTCGCTATATTTCAGCACCCTCTGATTATTTAATGCTTATCATGTTGATTTTTATCGGTATCAGCGGATTGATGATGCAACTCATTGTTCGCCCCGACATTATTGCTATTAAAGAGTATTTCCTTTCGTGGATGGGTTTTTCCATAACAGACTTACCCATTAGCACGCCTTTAGTTATTCATTTATTACTGGTTGCTTTATTGATGATCATTTTTCCATTCAGTAAATTGTTACACGCTCCTGGAATATTTTTCAGCCCGACCCGTAATCAGGTCGATAACCCACGTGAAAAAAGACATATTTCCAAGTGGGCGGCAGAACTTGAAACAGATAATAATAAGGGTTAGGAGATAGAAAATGGCTGATTTTGAAACTCCAGAGTTATTTAAAAATATCCATGTTCCTAAGCCCGAAGCGGGAACAATGGAGTCAGTAGGACCTTTTGTTGCTAAACCGGATCATCAGACTGACCTTGGTTTCCCAGCTGAGCTGGTTGATAACTGGGAAGAAAAAGCTGTTGAAGCGATGGGTGAAGCAGTCACTAAATATCGCGGCTTAAGAGTATTCCTGGATTCATGTGTTAAGTGTGGTGCCTGTACCGATAAATGTCATTACTACCTGGGTTCAAGTGATCCTAAAAATATGCCAGTAGCTCGTCAGGACCTGTTCCGCTCTGTTTATCGCAAGTACCACACACCAACCGGTAAATTCCTGAGCAAACTCGGGCTCGAATGGTTGGTCGGTGCCAAATCCATGACTAAAGATGTTCTTGATGACTGGTACAACTATTATCATCAGTGCTCTGAATGTCGTCGTTGTTCAGTTTACTGCCCATACGGTATTGATACAGCCGAAATAACCATGGCTGCTCGTGATGTTATGGCCCAGGTAGGTCTGGGTATGAAATACAACAATGAAATTATTGCTAAAGTTTACAAAATTGGAAACAACCTCGGATTACCCGAACGTGCTCTGGCAGACACACTGGAAGGCCTTGAAGAAGATATTGAGGATGAAACAGGTGTTAAAGTTGAAATGCCTTTAGATAGAAAAGGCGTGGATATTCTTCTGGTAACTCCCTCAGCTGATTTTTTTGCTGAACCTCATGTCGATGGTTTAATGGGTTACGCGAAAGTATTTCATGAAGCTGGCGTTAGCTGGACAATAAGCTCAAAAGCCTCTGAAGCAGCCAACTTTGGTATGTTTATCGGTAGCTACACCAACATGCGTAAAATATCTTTACGTATCCGTGAAGCTGCTATTGATCTTGGCGTAAAACGTATTGTTTATGGTGAGTGCGGTCATGCCTGGCGTGTTGGATACAGCTTTCTAAACACATTGGCAGGTCCGTTTGACTTCCTGGATCAGAACTACCCTGTTCCACAACACATCTGTGAATTTACTCATAATGAAATCAAAAAAGGTAAACTTAAATTTGATCCTTCTGAAAATGACTGGATGACTCTTACCTTCCACGACTCATGTAATGTGGCACGTGGTTCTCGTATGGGTGATAAACCCGGCGGACAATTCACAATACCTCGCGACATTATCAAAACTGTCTGTAACAACTATGTTGACATGGCACCTGAAACTATTGGCGAAGGAACCTTTTGCTGTGGCGGTGGTGGCGGTCTGCTGACCGATGATCTGATACCTGTTCGCGTTAAAGGAGCTATGCCTCGTATGACGGCATTAACTAATGTCGTTCAGGAAGAAGGCGTTACTCACATGGCTGCAATATGTGCGATCTGTAAATCTCAATTCACCAAGGTTCTGCCCTATTACAATTTGGGCATGGATATGATTGTCAGTGTGCACCAACTTGTCTCAAGTGCAATTATTCTGACTGGTCAGGGTGACGATGAAGAAAGTAAAGCGGAACCCGCTGAATCAACTACCGAATAAGTAATTATTTAGAATTTTATTTTCAATTTTATATTTTCCAGTGAAAACTGTTAGTCACAGGAGCTAAAAATGGCAACAAGTACAAAAGAGATGAACACGAAACTTACCTTTAGAAAGTATGAAGAAGGAGATAGTCAATATAGAAATATCGGCGACGATATCTTCAATGAAGATACTACCTTCAAATGTCCTACCTATGTTCATCGTACACCCCCCTGCCAGGGAAGCTGCCCTTCAGGTGAAGATATTCGTGGCTACCTTGATATTGTTAGAGGTATAGAGACACCACCAGAAGGTGTATCTATGCAGGAATATGCTTTCCGTCGTTCTACTGACGCAAACCCTTTCCCTTCAATGATGGGTCGTGTTTGTCCAGCTCCTTGTCAAGATGGTTGTAACAGGAACCAGGTTGAAGACTTTGTTGGCATCAACTCTGTAGAACAGTACATTGGTGACACCGCTAAACACGAAAGTTATAAATTTGATAACAGTGCGGCTCTATCCGGTAAAAAAGTTGCAATCATCGGTGGTGGACCTGCTGGTCTGGCTGCAGCCTATCAATTACGTCGCATGGGTCATGAATCAGTTGTATTTGACGACCATGATGAGCTGGGTGGCATGTTTAAATATGGTATTCCAGGATATCGTACTCCTCGTGAATTCTTAAACCATGAAATTCAGCGTATTCTGGACATGGGTGGAATTGAAGTAAAACTGTCTACACGCGTCGGTACTGACGTAAAAGTTGAAGATCTCGAATCTGATTTCGATGCCATTATCTGGGCTATCGGTTGTAAAAGTGGTCGCGGTCTTCCTGTTCCAAACGCAGACGCACCTAACTGTGTATCTGGTGTTGCTTTCCTCGAAGCATTCAATAAAGGCTCTATGCAGGTAACTGCAAATAAGGTTGTCTGTGTAGGTGGTGGTGATACATCAATCGACGTTGTATCTGTAGCACGTCGTTTAGGAAAAATTGACACATTACCTGAAAATGAATTACCAGAGCATGTAATCGGTGGTTATGTTGCTCATGATTCGGCCTACGCGGCTGCTCGTGACGGTGCCGAAGTTACTCTGACATCATTGTTCCCACGCGCAGATATGACTGCTGCTGAACACGAAGTTGATGATGCTATCCGTGAAGGTGTCGATATTCAGGACGGCGTTATGCCAGTTGAAGTTATTGTTGATGACAGTGGTCGTGCAACAGCTTTGAAAATGGCTAAATGTGAAATGGTTGACGGTAGACCAACACCTGTTGAAGGCACTGAGTATGAAATCGAGTGTGACCTGATTGTTTCTGCAATCGGACAGTCAGGCGATATGGAAGGCATTGAAGAGTTTGATAATGGACGAGGATTGATTGATTCTGATAACTATTACCGTGTACCTGGCAAAGAAGGTCACTTCGTTATTGGTGACATCATTCGCCCCCACCTGTTAACTACAGCAATTGGACAGGCTTCAGTCTGCGCAGAAACAGTAAATGCTTACATGAGCGAATCTAACCTGGGTAAACGTCCTAAAGTTGACGTTCATCATTTTGATCTACTTAACAAACTAAATGAAGCTCACCTTGACCCTAAAGATTATGAGCATGTCAATGAAGATCGTGGAACTGATAGTGCTGATTATGCAGTGCACAACTTTGAAGACCGTTCATCACAGGAAATAATTTCTTCTGATCACCTTTTCCTTGGACACTTTGGCTATGAAGAACGTAATATTCGAGGCCAGGTTGTGCCTTCTTCGGAAGAAGTTTTAGGTCACTTTCAAGATCGTCTGGTTCCTCTTAGTGAAGAACAGGCTGTTTCTGAAGCTGGTCGTTGCATGAGTTGCGGTATGTGTTTCGAATGTGATAACTGTGTTATCTACTGCCCTCAGGATGCTGTTTTCAGAGTTAAAAAAGACAGTAAAACTCTTGGTCGTTATGTAGACACTGATTATTCAAAATGTATTGGCTGTCATATCTGTTCTGACGTTTGCCCTACTGGCTATATCGATATGGCTATGGGTAATCACTAAGCACTAATGGCTTAAAACACAACGGTGGATTTATTTGTGGGATTTTTTATGAATGGTCGTCAACTCTCAAAACTTCTACTGACCTCAGCTTTATTGCTGTGGTCAATAGGCAGCTTTGCAGCTGGTATTAGTTATTCCGGTCCTAATCGTGATGCAGGTGGAAATATTGTTCCGACGCCTAAAGGCGAAAAGTGCGTGGCACCTATTGCTGATATGCGTGCAAATCATATGGATTACCTGAAACACAAACGCAATGAAACCATGCGACAGGGAATTCGTACCGAAAAAAATAGCCTTGTCGAGTGTATTAATTGTCACGTGACCCCGGGTGAAGATGGAAAAGTTGCGCGAATAAACGATGAAAAACATTTTTGTGCCAGTTGCCATCGTTCTGCAAGCGTAACGCTTGATTGTTTTGAATGTCACGCTGACCGCCCTGTAGAATATTTCAGCAGGTTACCTGGTAAGGATGTATTCGCTTTAAATCCAGCATTGAGTTCAAATACACCTCATGTAGTTTTGAACAGGAAGGGTGAGTGATCATGAGCCCAAAAAATACAAAACCTGAAATGAACGAAACAAATAAAATAGATCAGTATCGCCGCAAACTGCTTGGTGGCTCTGCTGCAGCTGTTGCAGGTTTAACACTTGCTCCAGGCTTGATTTTAAATACAGTACAGGCTAAATCTGCAGATCAGGCAGTTTCTAACAAAAACCGCTGGGGCCTGCTAATTGACACTAAAAGATGTGCCGATGGCTGCACTGACTGTGTTACTGCCTGTAACACTGAACACGGTTTACGTGAAATTCATGGTCCAGCTACCGATGCACAATGGATACGTAACGTAACCCTGAAAAATAAGTCTACAGGTCATACTGTTAATATGCCGGTAATGTGCCAGCATTGTGAAAACCCACCCTGTGTCGATGTTTGTCCAACGGGTGCTTCTTTCAAACGTGATGATGGAATCGTATTAGTTGATAAGCATATTTGTATTGGTTGTCGTTATTGCATGATGGCCTGTCCTTATAAAGCTCGTAATTTCATTCACGAAGTTCTCACTGACCAGTTACCAGTTGCTCCTCGTGGTAAGGGTACTGTTGAATCATGTACGCTTTGTGTACACAAGGTAGATAATGGTGACGGCACTACAGCCTGTGCAGATGCCTGTAAACATGGAGCAATTACTTTTGGTGATTTGAACGATAAGAACAGCTTAATTTCCAAGAAACTGGAAATAAGTGGTGGTCGAGAATTACGCGCAGAACTAGGCCTGAATACAGGCGTACGTTATCAAGGTCTATAGCTTTAGGAATTCCTGGAATGAAAAATATTCGTTACACATCAATAGAAGGTAATTCAGTCAAATTCCTCGCTTTATTAGGAGTTTACGGCTTTTTTATCTTACTGGGATTTTATGCATTCATTACGATGGAGCATGAAGGTCACTGGATAACAGGAATGACTAATCAGGTTATCTGGGGATTACCTCATGTTTTTGCTATATTTCTCATTGTTGCAGCTTCTGGTGCACTTAATGTTGCTTCCATCGCATCAGTATTTAACAAGAGCTTTTATAAACCCCTGGCAAAATTATCTGCTGTGTTATCTCTTGCCCTGTTAGCTGGCGGGCTTGCTGTTCTTTTATTAGATCTTGGTCGCCCTGATCGTTTGATCGTGGCTATTACCTACTATAATTTCAAATCAATATTTGCCTGGAATATTATTCTTTATACTGGATTTTTCGGTATCGTTGGCATCTATCTGTGGACTATGCTCGACTGGCAGGTTGAAAAATATAAGCGTATTGCCGGAACTGCAGCTTTTATCTGGCGCTTAATACTCACAACAGGTACAGGTTCAATATTTGGCTTCCTGGTATCTAGACAGGCTTATGACGCCGCAATTATGGCTCCCATGTTTATCATCATGTCATTTTCATTCGGACTCGCAATCTACCTTCTTGTGTTAATGGCAGGTTACAAATGGACTGGTCGCGAACTCGGTGATGCGGTTATAAATAAACTAAAGAATCTAATGGGTGTTTTCATTGCAGCTACCCTGTATTTTTCTATGGCTTATCACTTAACTAATCTTTATGCGACTGAACATCATGGCATTGAAGCATTTGTTCTTATGGAAGGTGGCGTGATCACTAACATGTTCTGGTATGGCCAAATAATACTTGGTGCAATTATTCCATTACTTATTGTCTACTGCCCTCGTCCATCTAAAAGTAGAACCATGATCAGTATCGCTTCAATTCTGGTGATACTTGGCGGATTAGCATCTTTATATGTCATTCTTATCGGTGGTCAATCTTACCCTATGACTCTAGTTCCAGGTTATGAGGCCACCTCAACTTTTGCAGATGGTGTAATTTCAGAATATAGCCCTAGTATCTGGGAATTCATGTTAGGCATGGGTGGAGTTGCTATATCACTGGTAATTGTTACTTTCGCCATGAAGATTTTTCGCTTACTACCCGACAGCCTGTCTGACAGTATCGCTGCTCCGCAAAAATAATATTCTAAATTTATATTGCAGTTAAAAAAGCCTGCCTGGATTTTATATTAAATCAGGGCAGGCTTTTTCGTTTATACTCCATTAGTGTTAAACCGTAATCAAATTTATCACCACGAAGCACACGAAGGGCACAAAAGAAATAAATTAATTTTCATATTTTCTTTGTGCCCTTCGTGTGCTTCGTGGTGCGTAAGTACTTTTTAAAGGGCTTCAGACTTGTCCTCCTTTTATATATCTGCTGCTCACAAATCCTCTGGTAAAACAACCTTATCTATTGGAATCTCTGCTGCAATTCGTCAGCGCGGTCTATCGATCCAATCCTTTAAGAAAGGACCAGATTACATTGACCCCATCTGGTTAAGTCAGGCAACTGGAAGACCTTGTTATAACCTTGACTTTTTCACCTCTGGAAGAGATTTCATACTCAATCAATATAACCAGTACCGTCAGCAAAAAGATGTTGTTCTGGTTGAGGGGAATATGGGATTATTTGACGGCATGGCTCTAGATGGTAGTGATAGTAATGCGGCTATGGCCAGGCTTTTAAATATTCCGGTTATACTTGTAGTTGATACCTCAGGCACAAGTCGCGGAATAGCACCATTACTTAATGGCTACCAAAGCTTTGATAAGGATATTCAATACGCAGGTGTTATTCTTAATAAAGTTGCCGGTAGTCGTCACCAGTCAAAATTAACCAATGTCATTCGAGAATATACTGATTTCAACATATTAGGATCTGTTCCAAGAAATAGTGATATTCAGGTAACAGAAAGACACCTCGGTTTAATTCCAGGCTATGAAATGGAAGAAGCTTCCAATACTGTCATTGACTTACTTGCTACAAGAGTTCGTGAAAACATTGATATTGATGCCCTGCTTTCTATTAAAACAGAAATACCTGCTTCTACTCAAAAACAGAGCTTCTCAGGTTCAATAAATAAGGACAAATCTGAAAGACTTAAAATTGCCGTTGCAATGGATAAAGCTTTTGGGTTTTATTATCCAGGTGATCTACAGCAATTTGAGCAGCAGGTCGTTGAAATTGTACCTTTTAATTGTATAAAGGATTCAAAACTACCCCCTCAAATAGATGGCCTGTTCATTGGCGGTGGATTTCCAGAAACTCAGCTTGAAAAATTATCTTTAAATAAATCCATGCTTGGGTCTATCAAAGAAGCTATCGAAGGAGGCTTGCCCACTTATGCAGAGTGCGGCGGACTGATGTACTTATGTGATCAAATAAGTTATGAAAACAAAACTTTTCCAATGTGTAATGTAATCGAAGCAAACGTAGAAATGCATAAAAGACCACAAGGTCGAGGTTACGTAGTTTTAGAATCTACTGACAGTCACCCATGGCTTTCAAACGAAAAACAAACAATCAAAGCACATGAATTTCATTATTCGGCTCTTAATGGTTTACCTAAAAACACCAACTTTGCTTATACTATTAAAAGAGGAGCGGGTATTGATAGTATAAATGATGGTATAATTTTGCATAATATGATCGCAAGTTATTCTCACCTAAGACAAACTGATGAATGTTCCTGGGTTGATAACTTTGTTTCTTTCGTTAAAAGATGTAATGGACAGAGTAAAAAATGATAACAGTAACACCCGAAGCTGCAGCACAAATTAAATTTTCAGCTAAAGAATCTGGCATTAATGATGCCGTTCTACGAATAGCTATAAAGCAAATTGAGGATGGTTCTCTGCACTATGCTATGGGTTTTGATGATGCTATCTCTGACAATGACCTTCGATTCGAAAATGAAGGCGTAAAACTTGTAATTGCAGAATCTTCACAAATCTATGCCCAGAACATGACTTTAGACTTCGCCGAACTAGATAATGGAGAGAAAAACTTCATATTTTTAAATCCTAATGATAAAAATTATTCTCCCTCCGTATCGGAATAATTTTTAATGACCAGTGAATCACAGCAAAATACAGAAAGTTCATTTCAGCTTTCTTTTCGGTTTTTACCGGAACTAAGCTCTTTACACCGGGCTTTTCTGTGTATATTTCGCTGTAGAGTTGTTGGTTTCCTTGCTCTTCTGGCAGTGAGTCTGGCTGGATTATTTCTGACTTCATTCTGGCTTTCACCTACTCAGAGTGAATCAGGTCGATTAATTTTTAACCTACTAATTTTCCTTTCTTTATCCATACTTATTATTAGTTTTTATCTAATATGGATTGATTTGTTAAAACCTGTTCTCGACATTGAGGAATGGTCTCAACAAATGCGTAGTGGGAATCTCGACTATAAAACAAAAGTACCTAAATACGGTGAATTATCAAAGCTTACCGAAGATTTAAACGACCTTGGGACCATGATGAATCATCTGGCCAAAGATACGGAAGAACAGCTTCACCACCACACCAAACATACAGAACTTAAAACGCAGTCACTGGGCATACTTTATGATGTTGCCGCCAGCATCAATATTTCCAGTAGTCTGGATGACCTACTAAAAAGATTTCTTAGAACATTGACCGAAGTGCTTCATGCGAATGCAGGGGCTGTACGACTGCTAAATAAAGATGACCAGATGGAGTTAATGGCAAGCATCGGTTTTGACGAAGAACTAATAGAAAAAGAACGACTTCTGCCCACCGAAAGTTGTGTCTGCGGAAAAGTAGAAAATTGCGATGATCTCATCTTTCAGGATAGTGTTTTACCCTGTAACAAAAAGGTAGGACATCAGTTTTTTGGTTCAGATCAGGGGCTCATTGTTGTACCGCTACAATATCAGGGAAAAACTCTGGGTGTATATAATCTATTTGTACATCAGGATATTTATAAACAAAAAAACAATAGCGATTACAAAGAGTTATTTACCAGTATCGGTCGTCATTTAGGCATGGCAATAGCAAAGGCCCGGCTGGATGAAGAATCAACAAAAGTCTCTATCATGCACGAACGTAATAGACTGGCTTTTGAATTACATGACTCTCTCGCTCAGACCCTTGCCAGTATGCGTTTACAGGTTAGAGTGCTTGATGAAATAATGCATTCGAATGACGAAGCTGCAAGCTGGCAGCAATTAGAAAGAATAGAAAGTACCGTGGATGAAGCCAATACTGAATTACGTGGTTTAATTGCTCACTTTCAGGCTCCAATTCGAAAACAGGCTCTTATTCCAGCAGTACAGGATATTGTTAAACGTTTTAGAACTGAATCTGATATCCACATTTTCTTTCAGCATACCATCAATAACCCGCTAAAATTATCTGATAAATATCACCTGGAAGTCATTCGTATTATTCAGGAAGCATTAAATAATTTACGTAAACATAGTGAAGCTAATGTTGCTAGAATTATGATACGTCAGCGAGACACCGGTCGATTACATATACTCATAGAAGATGATGGTATTGGCCTGCAAACATTACCTGAAAACAGTAAACCCGGCGAACAAATTGGCCTGAAAAGCATGAAAGAAAGAGCTTCCAGACTCAAAGCCGATTTTGCGATGGAAAGTGAACCGGGTGAAGGAACGAGAATAATCCTTGAATTCGACCTCAACAGAGCCCAATCTACTCAACCTTCTGTTAAGATTGATACCAGCTTTAACTTAATATAAAACCTATGAATTTACGCGTACTAGTCATCGATGATCACACCCTGTTTCGCGAAGGCCTTGAAGGGCTTTTAACTCGCAGAGATATTGACGTTATAGCTTCTGTCGGCGATGGAGAAACGGGCATCAAGCTAGCACAGGAATTAAATCCTGACATTATCCTACTGGATATGAGGATGCCCGAAATCAATGGCCTTGGCGTACTAAAGAAGCTCAACGAATGTGGCCTGACAATGCCTATCAGCATGCTAACCACCAGTACCGAAGAACGTGATCTTGTTGAAGCTTTACGCAGTGGAGCAAAAGGATATTTACTGAAAGACATGGAACCAGATTCTCTGGTCGTTGCCTTAAGAGACATAAAAGAAGGTAAAACAGTTGTAGCCCCTACCCTTACGCCTATTTTAGCCAAAGTAGTCAAAGGTGATGCATTCAATGCCAGCGATGAAAAGACACCCTTTGAAGACCTGACACCCAGAGAAACTGAAATATTGGGTTTATTAGCAGAAGGTCAAAGTAACAAGGTCATAGCCCGTAATCTGGGTATTTCTGATGGCACCGTCAAACTGCATGTTAAAGCTATTTTACGAAAACTAAGTGTACATTCCCGCGTCGAAGCAGCCGTACTGGCCGTCGAACACGGCATGAAAGAATCGCAGAAAACTTCAGAATTTTAGGAAACACTGCGCGTATCATTTAAGGTCTGCTAGTTTTTTGAGATCCTTTTGTTTTCCTGACTAATCATACATAAATGGCGATGACTGAATTAAGAATTTAATGTTATTTTAGCCATTCAGCACGACTTTTAGACGGAAGATATTCAAGGAAAGATAGCATACTGCTTAGCTGAAAGTACATCCCTGGCCAAGCACCCTCTTTGGGCTATCCCTGCCCATCGGGTATAAGGCCATCCATGGCCAAAAAAAACCACCTGCAATTTAAAATTGATCAGGTGGTAATGTGCCCTATTAACCATTTTGGAGGCACACTAATAATAACGTTGAGAAAAATATCTACCGATAACACAAGTTAACCCTTTATCAATCAGTCAACTGATTTAATTGATCAGGATCAATTAAAACTTAGCTAAACGCATAGAATTCAAAACCACAATAACAGAACTTGCCGACATTCCAATAGCTGCCACCCATGGAGCTACCAGGCCCGCCATAGCAAAAGGGATGGCAATTAAGTTATATAATATCGCCCAACTTATGTTCTGTTTTATCAGCCTTAAGGTCTTATCTGCTAACCTTATAGATTGAGGAATAGACTTTAATTTACTGCCCAATAAAAGAAAATCACTATGATTATTAGCCAGTGCAGTGGAATCAGCAAGGCTAAAAGAAACATCTGCACAAGCAAGTGTAGGTGCATCATTAATACCATCACCAACCATAGCCACAACTTTACCCTTAGCCTGTCGATCAACAACCCATTGCATCTTCTGTTGAGGTGTCATGCTTGCTGTATATTCATCTATACCAAGTTCATTAGCTGCACTCGACACACTTTCAACAGTATCACCACTTAGAATAACCGGTTTAATGCCCATCATAATCAGTTGATGAATGGTTTGCTTACTTCCCTCTCGCAAGCTATCTTCAAACAGGAAAATAGCTAAAAGTTGATTATCAACAGCCAGACAGGAAATAGAATAATTACCTTCCCTGGCTGATTTAATTTTTTCTTTTTGCCAAACTTCAAGATCAACAATAAATTCACTGATATAGTCATAAGAACCGAACCGCCAGACTTCTGCTTCAGAGTTTTTAAGAACACTTCCCTGCATACCCTGCCCGACTATATTTTGAATATCTTCAACTTTAATAGAAGTATTAACTTTCTGTTTATACATGGCTTTTGCAATTGGATGTTCAGAATGTGCCACCAAATTATTAAGAGTCGATAATGCATTTTGTTGATCAACTTCCTGTAGCCAGATAACATCCACCAGTTCTGGTTTACCCTCGGTTAAAGTTCCCGTTTTATCAAATACAAACAAATCAATAGCTTGTACTTTATTAAGGATAGACATATTAATAGCCAGGATACCTTTCTTAAGAAAGCGGCTTGAACTTAGTGTCAGCGCAATGGGAACGGCAAGTGCCAGCGCACAGGGACAGGTTACGATTAACACCGACACGGTAATAACAAGCCAGTTAGCACTTCCCTGATAAATCCAGAATAAGGATGTCAATAAAGCAATGACAAGGATAAATAATACGAACCTAACGGCAACTTTGTCAGCAACTACAGACTGTATAGGTTTATTTTCAAGGCCAGACTCAGCTAGTCGGCTAATTTCTGCAATAGTAGAATCCATTTCAGATGATTTGACTATGGCTAAAACTGGTTGATCATAATTAACAGAACCAGCCATAAGCCGATCTCCCGGCCCATGTCCTATAGCTTTACTTTCTCCCGTGAGCAGCGATTCATTAAAGCTACTCTGGCCTTCTACTATTTCGCAATCTACGGGTATCTGTCCACCCGCAAGAATCTGAATTTTATCACCTGGTGACAAGTCCAGAACTGAAACCAGCTGGATGCTACCATTTTCATCTACCCTGTTTGCATCTACTGGTTGTGCCAGTGCCAGACGCTCAAGCTGATCAGAAGCTTTAACTCTAGCTTGTTGTTCCAACCTTCTGGCTAACAGGATAAACAATACAAACATGATGATTGATTCGTAATAAACTTCACCAACCCCAGTAATCGTTGATTGAACACTCAATAGGTAAGCACTTGATAAACCTAAAACAATAGGAACATCCATGCCAATAACTCTGCGTTTTAAGTCAGACCAGACACCAAAGAAAAACTCCTGCGCTGGATAAAGCAAAATAGTAAGAGTGACAAACATGCTGACCCAACGACCGGAAGTCTCCCAGTTAGCAAACTGCCCCTGTTCATCGGGACCACCAATAAACCAGGTGGCCACAGCGAAATGCATCGGAATCATGCCAATAATAGCCGTGTAAAATATGCGTTGCAGATTTTTACGTTTATTATCCTTCTGCAATTCAAGATAATGAGAAGGTTCATAAGGGTGAGCTTGATAGCCGATAGAAACAATAGTCGCTAAAATCTCGCTCAGGGCTATTTGTTTCGGATCCCATCGGACTCTTGCTCGCTGAGTAATATCGTCGATATGTACATCCAGTACCCCCTGCTGTTGACGTAGATGTAACTCATTGAGCCAGACACAGGCTGAGCAGCGAATACCTTCCAGAATTAAATATGCTTCCTGCCAGTCATCACGACCTCGAACAAAGGATTTCTGAACAGATTCATTATCGTAGATACTGAGTTTATCAAGCACTTCCTGCAGGTTCTGCTGTTGATTACTATTAACGCCCAGATCACGAGATTGATAATAATTTTCCAGCCCGGCATCAATAATTGTTTTACAGACAGCTTTGCAGCCATGACAGCAAAAATTCCTTTCTTCGTCCTGTATCTGAAGCTTTTCCTGACTATTTAAATCAACGGGCAAACCGCAATGAAAACATTGTTTTGAGTGATAGTCTGTTTTAGTTTGAGTTGCTTGATTACTACTCATTACCACATATCTTGTTCGTAGGGTGTGCCATGCGCACCATTATCATTGAGCCTAAAAGTAAGTTTCAATTTTACCTGAATGCTATCGTTGCGAATACTGCTCGTTGCCATTTTCGCCATGGATGGCGTATATGCAGATATTGCATGGAGCAATATATCTGTCCATGGCCTCCCAGCATAAGCTAAAACCATATTTGATTCAGATTGAGTGAAATTTTGTCTTTTGGGTGTTTGTACGAATACTGCTCGTTGCCATCCATGGCCTCCCAGCATAAGCACATCCATGTGCAAAAAAAATGTCCTTAAAAAAATTAACGTACTTTTTAAGGACACTATATTATTCATAAAATACAACAGCTTAACAAGCAAATGAATATTGAGTTACTGTTATACATTCCATTTATTAGACATTTGTCTAATAAATGCCTCAATCTTCTACTCTATCACGAAGGTAATTTTTAGTAATATCACTTCGTTTAACACTTACACTTTGGCTGATTAAGCTATATGTATCAAACTTTGATAATTTCTGGTGACTACCATCTTCCACTTTGCCTTGCTCCTCCGTAGTCATTTCATATCTAGGTTTAAATTTACTAATTTTCATTTTCTACTCTCGATGCTATTTCTTATTTGATTCAAATTGATCATCGTTAGTTAATAGTGATGATAATGGCTTAACAGATTTGGCTTTCCAAACAAAAGAACTGAGGGATATCTGGTGGGGGAAAGCTAGAGAAGGTCATACTTTTAATAGTGATGTGACTTCTGCATTAAAGAATGCAGGCTGGGAAGTTCGAGAAAACATTGAGTTACCTGAGTTGTTTAATTGTCAACTGGATAAAAATTATGGTGATGTAGATGTTTTAGCTTGGAGGCCTGATAGAAATGAAGTTTTGATAATCGAATGTAAAGATCTCTCACTTGCACGTAATTATTCAGAGATTGCAGCTCTTCTTTCTGAATTTCAGGGCAAAGAAATTAATGGTGAACCAGATAAACTTTGTAAACACCTGATCCGTGTAAGTTTAGTTAAACAACATTTAAATGAACTTAAAAGTTTTATTAATATGGATGAAGTTAGCATTGTTTCATGCCTTATATTTAGCGGAGTGGTTCCTATGCAATATGCAAAAATTGATGCGCTCTCTGATACTTTTGTTGGTTTACTTAAAGATATTGTGAATTATTAATTGTTACCAATAATCTAAAACTGAATACACTTAGTTTTATTTAAGTGTATAGATTAAAAAAAATACCGTATA
>JABHSO010000187.1 GCA_018669845.1 Gammaproteobacteria bacterium
CATTGACATCATTGCTAGAATTCGTAACCTCTATCGACCAGTTTTTATATGTCTGAATCGAGAGCACAGCACATGAGTAATCTTGCACAAGCTAAATTTAACATGATCGAACAACAAATCCGTCCCTGGGAAGTTTTTGATGCTCAGGTTCTGAACGTGTTTGACAGTATCGAACGTGCCCATTTCGTGCCAGAGCAGTATAAAGGACTGGCTTACGCCGACTGTCAACTACCAATTGTTGAAGGCGAGTCAATGTTACCTCCTGTTGTAGAAGGACGCATGCTTCAGGCCCTGGGACTGAAACCCAGCGATAGCGTGCTTGAAATAGGTAGCGGCTGCGGGTACATCACAGCTTGCCTGGCTTCACTGGCGGATCATGTCACCAGCCTTGATTTACATGCCGATGCCACTGAAATGGCTTCCAGCAAGTTACAGGAACAGGAAATCACAAATGTCGAATTACAAACTATATCATCGCTGGATGAAGTTACTCACAAAGAAAGATATGACGTCATAACCATCAGTGCAGGTTCTTTAAATATAATTCCACAAAACCTGAAAAATGCATTGGTTATTGATGGAAGGCTATTTGCTATCACCGGAGCTGCACCCGCCAAGCAGGCACAGTTAATTTCTCGTGTAAGTCAAACCGAATGGAAAGTAGAAAACCTGTTTGAAACTGATATTCCCGATATTGGCTAAGCTACCTTTAAAGTATGCAGCGTTACCATTCTTTACAGCTTGCTGAATACCTGAAAACTCATCAACCCAGATTAATTGACGTTCGTGAACCCTGGGAATTTGAAATCTGTCGACTGGATAACAGCGAATTACTGCCTATGGGCCAGGTACCGGCATCACTGGAACTGTTTCATGAGTCCCCCGAATATGTCATTATCTGTCACCATGGCATTCGCAGCCTGCAGGTTATCAATTTTCTGACGCATCACGGCATTAACAATACAATCAACCTGGATGGCGGTGTAGATGCATGGGCAAGAGAAGTTGATGTTACAATGGATTTATATTAACAAATTTGACCTTTAAAATTTATAATCACACCTTATTTGTATTTCTAATTTATCACTGAGATTAAACATGAGACATCGTATCGGATTTTTTCTAGCAAGTAGTTTACTAACTCTGGTCAACATGCCTTCACAGGCCATGGATCTCATTCAGGTTCACAACCTTGCCAGTGAACAGGATGCTCAATTGATGATTGCCAGAAGTAATTTGCAGTCCACACGTTTTTTACTACCTCAGGCTGAATCAGCTAATAAACCACAGGTAAATTTAGCTGCAAATGCAACCTATCAGGACAAAGGTAATTCACTCACCAGCGATGATAAACAATCCAGTGCCGGTTTAACACTAAGCCTGCAACAAAATCTTTATAACGCTGAAATACTGGCCAAGACTGATGCAGTAGAAGCTCAAATTACTCAATCAGAAGCAGACTATAAAGCCGCTCAACAAGATCTAATCATTAGAGCCACCGAAGCCTATTTCAATATTTTATCGGCTAGAGACAGTGTGGAATTTGCTCAGGCTGAAAAAAATGCGATTGGACGCCAGCTTGAACAGGCCAAAAAACGTTTTGAAGTTGGTCTGATTGCCATCACCGATGTCAAGGAAGCCCAGGCTAGTTATGACTTTTCACTGTCCCAGGAAATAATTGCTGATAATACTCTCGACAATGCTCGCCAGGCTCTTCAGGTCATCATCGGACAACCCTTATCTGGCCCCCTCATGCCTCTCGGAGATGGCGTACAGTTAGTAATACCTGAACCTGCTAATGCTTCAGCCTGGGTAGAACAGGCACAAAAATTTAATCTTAACCTCGCTTCTTCACAGGCAGGTTTACGAGCTGCCAATGAAAATCGTAAAATTGCAAAAGCAGCAAACAAGCCAACGGTAAATTTAGTTGCCAGTTATCAGGCTAATACTATTGATAGCGACCTATCTGGGGGATTTGATACCAATGACCTTACGTTAAGCGTACAACTCAATATGCCTCTTTATACCGGCGGCCGTACTAGTGGTGTCATCAGTCAGTCGGAATCGGATTATGCAACTGCTCAAAGTAATCTGTTATTACAGAAACGTTTAACCTCTCAACAGACCAGCAATGCTTATCTTGCAGTCGTATCAGGAATTGGACAGGTGAACGCATTGAAACAGGCACTCGTTTCTACCACCGCAGCACTTGAAGCTACTGAAGCTGGCTTTGATGTCGGCACCCGCACTTCAGTCGATGTTTTAAATTCACTACGTGAAACTTATCGCTCTAAACGTGACTATGCCTCTTCTCGTTATGACTACCTGATCAATACTTTAAAATTGAAACAGGCTGCTGGCCTGCTCAATGAAGAAGATATCCCGGCAATTAATCAGTGGCTGAGCAATTAACCATAAATATCTAATTGAACAGTCAGAATTAATCCAATCAATCGAGTATGGCCGACCATAAGTCAACGCTATTCCAGGCAACCGACTACCTGCACCCTAGATACTGGTTAATGTGGATCACTATCGGTTTTTTAAGGCTGGCTACTTTATTTCCCTACTCTGTTCATCTTGGAATTGGCCGTTCTTTAGGCCGATTGATTCATAGAATTGCAGGTAAACGTGAAAACGTGGTGGATACCAACCTGCAACTTTGCTTTCCAGAAAAGACAACAGAAGAACGTAATAAAATAAAAAATAAAGCTTATGATAACCTGGGGATATCCTTGCTTGAGCTGGCCATGTGCTGGTGGTGGAAGCCAGAACGCCTAAAATCACTGGTCGAAGTTCGAGGGCTGGAACATGTTGAAAAATGCCTGGCAAATAAACAGGCCGTCATTTTACTTAGCGGTCACTTTACCAGTCTCGAATTAGGCGGACGTCTACTTGCCTTGTTTTTACCTTTCCAGGCCATGTACCGTACCCAGAAAAACTCTCTTTTTGATAGCCTTTTATACACTAAACGACAGGGTTACCTGGTTGATGTTATCTCGCGTAAAAATACCCGGCGCATGATCAAGGGCATCCGCAGCCTGATTCCTACCTGGTACGCTCCCGACCAGAATTTTGCACGTGAAAGAAATGTCTTTGCCCCATTTTTTGGAGTTCCAACAGCCACCATTACCGCCAGTAGCCGCCTGGCCGAGTCCGGCAAAGCAGCCATGTTACCGTATTACCCGGAAAGAAAAGCTGATGGCAGTGGATATATTTTATGGATAAAACCACCACTGGATAATTTCCCCAGTGGAGATGACCTGACTGATGCAACCGCTATCAATGCATCTATTGAAGAATTTGTTTTACAAAATCCGGATCAGTACATGTGGGTGCATCAACGTTTCAAAACACGGCCAGCGGGTGAACCCGCCATCTACTAATGCCGCCAACCAAACCAGCTTTAAGTTATCGCCTGCTTTCTTTTGCACTTTTTATAGTGTGGGTTTTGCATGCACTCTGGCTAGCCTTAAAAAACAACCAGCTTAACTTCTTTTGGCAACGTTTAGGTTTTTACCCGGCTGATAAATGTAAACAAAATATCTGGATTCATGCAGCATCAGTCGGTGAAATTGAATTAATAAAACCGCTGGTCGAACACTTATGCAAAGATCATTGCATCTTAGTCACTACTTTTACCGTTACCGGTTATCAACACGCTTTAAGGTGCCTGCCAGCTACAGTACTGGTTAGGGCCCTGCCTATAGATGTTCTTCCACTGAGTCACAGGTTTTTTCAGCATTTTAATTTCAAACTGGCTTTAATCGCAGAAACCGAACTATGGCCGGAAACACTTTTTCAAGCCAAACAAAAAGGAATTACATTAATTCAAATTAATGCCAGGTTGTCAGAGAAGAGTTTAAAGACGTCAAAATGGATTAAAAATTTATTAATAAATACTTTGGCCTATTTTGACAAATACCTCACCAGAACCGAGCAGGACATTGATAACCTGATTGAGATGGGAGCAGATAGAAATAAGATTACGGTGGCGGGAAATCTGAAATATGCCCATGCAGGCTCCTTAACTACATATGAAAGACTCATACAGCAACCTTATATTCTGTTCGCATCCACTCATCACCCGGAAGAAAAACTATTTGCACAATTAATAAAGTTATTAGCAGTTAAACAACTGGTCGTAATTGCCCCCCGTCACCCTCATCGAGCAAAAGAAATTCTTGTCGAGTTACATGCTCTAGGACTGGATGTTAAGCAACGCAGTTTAGGCCAGGCTATTACACCAACAACTCAAATTTATCTGGCAGACACATTAGGAGAATTACAGGCTTTTATGACATATGCTGAACTGGTCATCATGGGCGGTTCTTTCAATTCAACCGGAGGCCATAATGTTCTGGAACCCGCAAGACTGGGCAAAGCAGTAATCACCGGCCCTAGCGACACAAACATTCAGCAGGATATTGAATTACTAGCAGAGCATAATGCCATCGTTCAGGTAACTGGATTAGACCAATTAGCCGAGAAAATTACTCTATTACTTAACAATCCCGGCACATTAATAGAGCTATCTGACAATGCCAAAAAGGTTATGCAGTCTCAGAATCACATACTGGAGAACTACCTAAGCATTATTGATAGTTACCTGGAATCAACTCAATAATTACTTCACAATATTCAGAGGATTACTCAACAAGTCATTCACTCTCAACCTGCTGTTTATAGGTATAACTATCATCACGTAAAGGTCCCAGATACATTTCCATTTTCGTAAAATCAAAGCCGATCCATTGAAATTGTCCAAAAATATCTCTGCCGATTAAACCGAAATGCTGGAAGTAACTTTCTGGGTAAATAACATTACCAAAATAATTAGTAAAATCGACAACAGTATAAGGTGTTTTAACATCTAATTCACCCATGCTTAATTCAAGATCTTTTAAAACATAGTGAGAGACAGGATTACCATAATAATAAACTTCATCACTTTTCTCATCTTTTCTGCTATGAAAAAAACGATTTAACCCACTAATACTAGCGCCTGTATCAATGATTACCGGTAAATATTCTGCCCTATATTTAGGTTCCACCAGTAATAACCCTTCTGCAGAAATAGATATAGGTAATGTACTAAAAGAGCCAGTAGCTTGAGCAGTTCCACCCAACTCCATATAATTACTTTGACTATGAAAAAGTGCAGTATTAGCTGCCATTAATATAGGTAAACCTATCAAGCAACTTTGATTATCAAATGTTATTTCTTTTAACTTTGTAATAACAAAAGGATATTGTGAAAACTGAAGGTTACCTATGGTTAAGTGGTTATTTCTAATAACTTGTATATCAGGTCTATTTTCTCCAACACCAACACTAACAACAATTGGTAGATTACCTTTCTCTATTTGCTTATGACCATCGGGATTAATAATTTCCTTGGGAAAATAACTATCCTGTGAACCAGTATCAACAGAACAATAATGTAAACGATTATTTGTTTTATCTCTAAATCGAATTTGAAAAAAATATCCAGGAATAGGATGCCGAGTATTGAGAGAATCAATTTTTCCATGCAAGGGTTCTCTTAGAGCACCATCAAAGGAAATAGGCTTAGCTTTCCCAAACGCTATGGTTGGTTGAAGTCCATTCATTAACTCAGTTTTTAGTGCGATAAGTGTATTAAAATCACTCTTGTGAGATGTTTCTCTCACTGCTTCAAGGTTCCTCGGATCATTAATAGCTGTTAAAAACACTTGTTTTTCTTTATCTAAAAGATACATATTTTTTAACAATGATATTGACAACATCCGATCAACTAAAGTGACATTATCTTTACTCAAAGCAAAAAGAATATTTTCCCGGGCTACTTCAAAGCGATTTTTTTTATAATGCAAGGCTGCCTTAAGAAGTAGAGTTTGCACACTATCATCCTGAAGAGTGAGAACATCTTGAGAAATACTATATAATCGACCAGATAAAAATTCGGTATACAAATTTTCTTTTTCAAATCCGTTGCTTTGAGAATTAGCATTGGTAGCTAGAGCAACAAATAACAATGTATGTAGTATCAGAAAAATATATTTCAGCATAATAAATCAAGGGTATTCAAAACCAAGGATAGAAAGCTTAATCAAAGCCTTCTACCTTGGATATATAAATTAAAATTTAAACTATGCTGATAAAACTATCCATCTTCATCTTGCTCTTTATCCGATGCCTCTGGCGGTGGAATTTTAGGTGCAGAAGAAGGTGCACATACATATGATTTAACAGTAGTCGTAACCGGGGAATTTGCAGTAATAGTACCGCTTGGTATTACTGCAGCTGTTGCGGAAACACTCCCTGTATAACTAGTGGTTGAAATGTTAATACCTTGAAGTTGCATTGACTGTCCAGTTGGACAACCGGCAGGAAGCCCTCCATTTCCGGCTTGAGATCCAGTCCGACTAGGTCCTCTACCCATCATCCCTCTACCCCCACTAACCTCTAATATTTCTAGATCCGTAAGCACTCGAATATTACGATTAGGTAGTTTATTGCTTGTAACATTTAACATCATTCCTTTTCTCCTTGTTTTTAAAGTAACTTGCTATCCTCATGACAGCAATTTTATCCTACCGTAGCATTAATATTATGGCAAGCCTAAGATTCTTTAAAAGCAAACCATGCAGTACATGTAATTTTTTTGAAATATATCCACCTTATTCCCCATAACCCTCTAACAAAAATTGCCACTGCTCCAAATGAAAATAAAAAGGCAGATTTTGCTCCCCCCTAAATTTCTGAATTTTTAATAACGAACGCAATAGCCTTTGAACATTTTTTTCAGCTGAAGCAACCATTGAAGAAATAATCTCTGCTTTGTCAAAATCTATAATATAAAACTCTCCAGCTTCATTGATCAAAATATTATTTGCATTTAAGTCGGCATGAAAGATATTTGCCTGATGCAATCGTTTAATCAGTTTGCCTATTTCAAACCATAACTTGTCAGACAATTCATTATCATACAAAAAACTAGCCAGAGTACCCTGATTGTTAATATATCGACTAATGATGGATGCCCGGTAAAACAGTCCCTGCTTTTGTACATTAAAAGCGACTACCTCAGGTACGGGCAGTTTATGATGCAATGCCTGTTCAATAGCTTTTTGTTCCAGAAACGGCCGGGTTTTATGTAGCCCGGTCCAAAAATATTGGTCATGCAACAGTCGGGCTATTAAACCTCCTCGTAAATAATGTCTTAACACGTAAAACTGCCCATCGATGAGTATTTTTTGACTGGCACCTCGGCCACCACTCAGCGCAACAGAACCATTCTCAGACTGCCAGTAAGACAGGTCAAAGTCCTTTGCAGTAAACTGATAGGCTATTGAATCAGTCTGTTTAATAATATTTTGGTTAAATGACATGGCTTAAGATAACTTTATTCAGATGGTATTGTATCTGACTCTTCGGTAAAGTAACGGTAACTTTAATATCGGCCAAAATGAAGTGGAAAAAACCAATCACAGCTCCTTCATCCAGCAATCGATTCAGCAATCAATCGATTTAAAAACCAGCCTGTTACAAAATGCTTATTTAATAAAAAAGATTAGTGATGTCAGCAATCGATGTATAGAAATGTTTCAGAACGGAAATCGTTTATTGATAGCGGGCAATGGTGGAAGTGCAGCAGATGCTCAGCATATTGCAGCAGAGTTTGTGTGCCGTTTAAACTATGAGCGCCCTGGTCTTCCAGCCATGGCTCTCGCTACAAATTACTCTGTCATAACTGCCGCCGGAAATGATTATAGCTTTAATGATGTATTTTCACGAGAAGTTGAGGCTAATGGAAGAGAAGGTGATATTTTCATCGGGATTTCTACTTCAGGTAATTCAACCAATATTTTGAAAGCCATAGAAGCCAGTCGTCAGGCTGGGATTTATACAGTTGGACTGGCAGGTAATGGTGGCTCTATTCAGCAGGCTGCAGATAGCTGTCTGAATGTACCTTCTGACTACACCCCTCGTATTCAGGAATGTCATATTCTTATTGGTCATATACTGTGTGAAATTGTTGAAAATAGTTTATTTCCCCGGCTATAAACTTTTTCATTAGATCTACATTATGGGCACTATATCTTTTAAACAACCTCCTAAGTCGCTTTGCATATTGCGCTTATCGGCCATTGGGGATGTTACCCATATGCTGCCGGTTATTGCCACATTACAACAACAGTGGCCCGATACCAAAATCAGCTGGATTATAGGCAGCATCGAATACCAGTTGGTTAAGTCTCTACCCAATATAGAATTTATTATTTTTAATAAAAGTAATGGATTAGCTGAGTATCAAAAACTCCGTAAAACTCTATCAGGGCGTCGCTTTGATATTTTATTGATGATGCAGGTTGCACTTCGAGCTAACTTTATCAGTCTACTGATAAAGGCTGACCTGAAAATAGGCTACGATAAAAAACGCTCTAGAGATTTTCATGGATTTTTTTGTAACCGTCACATCGAAGGCCCTAATAGAATTCATGTTCTCGATACATTTTTTCAGTTCATTGAAAAGCTGGGCATCCACCAGAGAAACATGGACTGGTTATTAGAATCTACTGAAAAAGACCTGACCTATACTCAACAAGTTATTAAAGATCAAACCACAGTAATCATTAATCCCTGTAGTAGTGCACGTAAAAATAACTGGCGAAACTGGCCTCAACAGGACTATGCCAAAGTGATTGATTATCTTATGCAGCACAATATTGGGGTTGTACTCACAGGTGGTCCGGCTAGTCAGGAAATTGAATTCTCCAATCAAATTATTCAATATTGCCAGAAACAACCCGTTAACCTTGTAGGACAAACCAGTCTGGCACAATTACTAGCACTGCTCGAAAAGGCCCAATGCCTGATAGCTCCTGACACTGGCCCGGCTCACATGGGAACAGTAGCAGATGTACCAGTAATCGGGCTTTATGCCAGTAGCAATCCTGAACGTTCAGGTCCTTATAAAAGTCTTCAGATAACCGTTAATAAATACCCAGAAGCGGTTCAAAAATTTAATCATACAACTGTTGATCAAGCCCGTTGGGGGCAAAGGGTTAGAGACCCTGAAGTGATGAAGATAATTACTGTTGAAGATGTCATCAGTCAATTAAATCTGTGCCTTGATATTAATTAATTCTCATGCAATCCGGTAACAGACAAAAACTATTAAACGTCATTTTATGGAGCATATTTTTTAATGGAATTATTGCCAGTCTTATTTCAATTCAGGCAATAGTAACAACACCTCTGCCCGACACTTTATTGACATCTGTTTACCTGATACTTCAGCAACTGGGACACTTTCAATTTTCATCTTTTCTAGTGGCTATTCCTTTGCTGTTATTAACTCTGATATTACCGGCAAATAAGTTAATTAGTTTTCTTTCCGTGTTGTTATTCAGTGTTTTTATCCTGCTGGTATTTGTCGATTACGAGGTATTCAAACTATACCGTTTTCACCTTAACGGAATGGTCTGGAATATGTTGACGGGTGGAGCGATGGAGGAAATATTTGTTTTTGATCTATCAAACATCATTACGTTTGGAATATTCATTTCAAGTATCATTCTGTTGCAGATTGGTATTTTATATTTCATTCGATACCGAAGAAGAAAACCACATCGTATTTCTGGATGGCCGGTCTTTATGCTGATTTTGTTAATACTGCTTTCCGGACAAACTATTTATGCCTGGTCCGATGCCTGGTACAAAATTGATATTATTACTCAAACTCGTTTTATACCATTACCTCAGGGTATTACGATAAAACGCTATCTACGAAAAAAAGGCTGGGCACC
>JABHSO010000041.1 GCA_018669845.1 Gammaproteobacteria bacterium
GTGTTTGATGTTTTTCGTTATAAATCAATAGCTTGAAATATAATGATAACATTTTTCACTGGAGTTTTTATTGATTTCCAACCGTTTTAAGCCCTTTTATTGTTATATTTCAATAAGATAGAGTTTATGGTCGGTAACTAATTAATATTCTTCCTGAAACACTGGAAGACAAATTTAAAATTGTCGTCCATACCAATCATCGGATTGAAGATATTAAAACCATCACCCTGACCGACCCGTCACGGATTGTCCTTGATCTCTACGATGTTAAAAGCGGTCGGAAAGGCCAGCAAACCAAAATACAGGTCAAGTCACGATGGGTTACCAACGTACGCTATTTAGCTTATCCAGAAAAAGTGCGAGTAGTTCTTGACACGAAAACGGAATTCTTAAATGCATTTACTACTGAATCTTTAGACGATAGACTGATTGTACTTGTTGGGTCGGACATCAAGACACCTTAATCATGGCCCCACCGACATCAGACAGACCGACACTATTTCGAACTCACTAAGGCCAGGTTTCAAATGATTTTTTCGGTGCTCGTTCGGTTTCGGATATGGTTCGGTCGTGGGAAAATCGTTACGGTAATTGGTTCTCTTCGATAAAACTAGTGCAATGAAAAAACAATTTCGGTCGGTCAATCGGGTGATTTTCGGTATAGGCTCGGATATCGGAAAAAGAAGAAAGCCCCATAAATAAATCCCTTAAAATTCTTCAACTTACAACTATTTCACAGCCCAGTGACTCTGGCTCATAATCCATTGGTCGTAGGTTCAAGTCCTACCGGGGCCACCAATTTTCGATTTTTAAATCAATCACTTACGCCCTTTTCTGGCAGCTGATAGGTGGACTATTAGTCTACGGATTTCATGGTAAATCGTGCGGGGAGTTAGCTAGTAATAAAAAATCACTACAATCTTCAACACTTCGATAGCTGCCGTTCCTGATGAAGCTCTATTTGACGCCTGAACATACAAAGTTGTGAGTTAATCTAAGTTAGTGTAAATTATTAACATAGATTAACCCGAATATTTATGACGTTAATTTTAGGTAGTATCAATAAAAAAATAGGAGCTTATAGTGAGACACATATTGAGACAAACGCTGATTACATCAGCGATTACACTTTATCTGGTTTACGGCACAATTGCTGTAGCATGGACAGATAAGACCGAAAATATGGAAGAATTCAATAGTTTGTGTAAGTTAGAACCGGAAGCACAATGTACCTCGGCCGTACGTATTGGGGTTAACGCCCCTAGTGTTAATATGAAACACTCATCTATGGAAAAGATGCGCCTTGACGGAGCTAAACTGCAACGAGCTAATTTCTCATATGCAATCATGCAACTAATTAACCTTAAAGGGGCTGACCTGATGCTTGCTAATCTAGAGGGTGCACACTTACATGCAGCAAACCTACAAAAAGCCAATCTAATGTTGGCCAATATGAAAAAAGTCAATCTTGTAGATGCTGACCTTAGCGGAGCAAACCTTCAAGGAGCAAACATCATGGGGGCGATTTTGATACAGGCCAAATTTGATGGTGCTACCTGGACCGATGGCAGAATTTGCGCCAAGGGATCTATTGGTGAATGCCGATAAAGTTAGAGTTATACAACTTAGAAATCTTCATCTTAGCTGGCAATATTTCCCCAGTAAGTTTGGCTCATAATCCATTGGTCGTAGGTTCAAGTCCTACCGGGGCCACAATTTTCCCTTTGAAGTCAATCGTTTACGTCATTTTGGGGTCAGGTCGGTGGACTATTATTAGTCCACGGGTCTATATGTATTGGGCTGAATTTTTATCTATCCACAGATAGTTGCTCCCTTCATTCATGCTGACTGGTTCTTTATGCCAGTGGCTTACACTAAAGGCATTTACGCTCGTTAGAAAACACCGTTGAAAGATTTTCTCTAACTCTGTGATACACCAAAGTTAATTAATAACATCTTTCACAATGGCGTCGTGTTCTTGCTGGGCTTCACCCATAACCTGTTTCACAACACCACCAAACATGCTACCCATGAGTTTCAGGTCCATCCTTGAGATATACACCTTGTCATTTTCTTTTTCATACACAGCAATTCTGGCAGGCATCATGACTGCGGTCGAACGATAGTCGTCAAATTTAAGAATAGTGCTGGAGTGGCCAGCATGGCCAAGCTCGATAACTACGACAGGATTGATCAGTTTTCCAATTTTCGCTGCCCCTTTATGAAGCAGATACTTTTGCTTGACTACCCAGTTGCTCTGTTCGATAGACTGAGTAAGTTTCTGGACTGTTTTATCCACATCAAACCTGGACTCGTTTTCGATAAGCATCATACCGGGCAACATATTAAACATGGCTATACCCAGGACGACTGCTCCAATGACAAAACCTGCAACACTTCCCAATAGCACCTTTTTCATTTGAACCACCTCTCAAGTATATTACTTGTAACTAATATACTAATACACAAGGAAAGCATGTCAAATGAATGTATTTAATAAGCTGTTAACAGGCCTGGAGATATTAATTTTAATGATCTCAGAGATTTTGGGCACTTTTAATGTGGTTACTTAAAATGTGCCAGAAACGATTCTTCCAAACCTGAGCTTATCGAATAGTTTCTGTCGTGGGTGCTGTCAAGTTAACGAGCAGCTTCAGAATCATGCGATAATCCGAGTATACAAATTACCAACAAATACTCTGGTTATCGTTACCCTGCTACAGTGGGGCTACCCCGCTCCAGTCACCCCTACTGCCCCTGAGACATTCAGAGTATCAACCTCTGGTAAAATTTTTGCTGCGGCATGGCTATAGCATCACACCTTAAACACGCTAATTCGGAGAATATTATGGATAATTTATTTCCAATCAATGCACCACAAGCTATTTGTAAGTTTTCCGCAATTTCGTAGCTTTTGGATGGGGTTGAAATTATCAGGCAAGCCTCTATATTAGTTTATTCTAATATTTTATTGATATCGAGGTGCCCTATGGTTATGGAAGTAACAAAAGACAATTTTACCGAAGTCATTGAAAGCAATGATATTGTTATCGTTGATTTTTGGGCGCCCTGGTGCGGACCATGTCGTTCATTTGCTCCGACCTTCGAGAAGGTCGCTGAAGAGAATCCTGATATCGCCTTTGCAAAAATCAACACAGAACAGGAGCAGGAACTGGGCGCTCAATTTCAGATTCGATCAATCCCCACCCTGATGGTATTTCGAGAAAAAGTCATCATTTTTTCCCAACCTGGTGTGTTACCTGAATCCGCCCTGACGGAGTTGTTATCCCAGGTCAAAGCACTGGATATGGAACAGGTTCACAAGGAAATTGAAGAGCAGCAAGCCAAGACGGCAACGACCCCAGCATAAGCATCAACAGAAACGGCTATTCAAGGCCCTGATACCTCAGGGCCATTTTATTTGTGACAGAGCCAGGCTAAACTTTAACCCGTATTTCTCACCACTCACCTACAATAACCGCCACAAAGCCCTTTATAGTAAATTGGTTACCTGTCATTGATTTATACCTGACTCAAGAGACACAATTACCTTTAGCTACTTTATTCTTTCCTTTACGCCTTTTCCGTGGTGGAGGTTCAGAAAGACATTCAATCAGTCGTTCGACCTGTTGTACACAACAGCCGGCTCCCGTTGCAGCATAGGTTTCCTTTTTCACTTCTTCCAACGTCTTCGCCCCCCTAACAATGGCATCGATAACATCCCTTTTCGGCACATCCATACAGGTACAGAGATTTTTGTCTAAATCCTGCTTGAGATTTGACGGGAGTTTGTCGAGGTGATTGGACTCAGGAACGGTTTTCAAATTATCAATACGTTTTCATTTTTGAAAGTGAATTATCCACTAATTTTCCTTATTTTACTTGCCAAAATAAAATGTTCTGCCTACGGGTATCTGGAGGGTAATCAATTTTAGTTCCCATAAATCACTACCAAACAATTAGAATCGCCAGTTTTATCGGATCTACCGTAGAAAGTGGCTCGTATTACTGAAGTATAGTAAATATTAGCTTTAAATCTTCTTTGCAATCAGCGTAAACTCAGCATCGGAATGCTTACTGAATTTGATTTTTTCAACGATGCTAAAACCTGCTCTTTTCAATGACTGCTCCAGTTGCTGAATAGTCAACAGGTTAATTTTGGGCAGAAAACCCAGGTGACCAGCAAATCGCAGCAGACTTCCCATGAGTTTATTTTTATTCCCCAGGCATGCTGTTTCAGAAATAAATACCCCACCGGGCTGCAGTAACTCATGGACACGTTTAAAGACGGCATCAATGTCTTCAAAAAAATGCAATACGAAAAAGGCCATCACCAAATCAAAGCTGCCCGGTGAAAAAGTTTTATCGAATACAGAGGTTTGTAAAAACTCGACATTATCCAGGTTTCTCTCTGCCGTTCTCTGTTCGGCAATCTGTTTGAATTTTTCCGATTTCGCCCACTCGAAGGTGTAATTCTGATAAACATGGGTTTCTGTTATTTTAAGAACCTGAAAAATCCAGGCCCGGCTCACTCCTGTTGCTTTACCTAAATTTTCAAGTAGAGTTGATACTCCATTTGGCCATCCAACACTGTCTGAGAATGCTGCTGCACTTAGACCAATGGCGGTTGTAAGAAGTGATTTTTTGACGGGAGAGTTATTTAGACTCTTAACAGTATAAAGACTTCCCGTTTGTACACCCTGAATTTTCATAACACTCAAATCCAGAAGATGTTTAGTAAAAAGTATAGTGATGAGCAGCTATCATTCCAACACTTATAGTCTATTCGTATAAAAAACTCAAAATTTAATTGTGATTACACTTTTGTATATTTGAGGGTCAGGCTCTATATACTTTATAAAAATAAGACATAATCCAAACCTATAAGACGGGTCTACTAAGCTGGAATCACCTGGGTGATCTTAAACAGTAGTATCAATACTGAATATGTTAAGATGGAATAGTATAAATTAAGATTACTCTGGTATTTTTTAATCTTTCAACTTTAGACCCCAAATTATGCTTGTATTTATTGGTAACCTACCTGGAAATAGCCCTCTTATAGAGCTTCAGCACTTTCTTGGAAATCATGAAATGTCAGTTGACTATTCTGCACACCGACATGAAAAAGCTGGTTCACATTTTCTGCTCATTAAAACTAATAGCTTTGAATCATCAGATGATTTAATCCGTGACTTAAATGGGAAGACTTTCAATAGCGTAAAAATAGAAGCGCGAAAATTTATTCAAAGAAATAAGAAACAGCAAGAATGGACTAAAGAAGAGAGAAGAACTAGCCAACTTGAATTAAACTTTATCTAAAGTTCGCCACTATAATTAACCAGGGTCAGAATAAAATTTAAGCCATTAGTTACGCAATTTACTAGATTATTTTAAATCAATTTTCTGCAATGTAATCTGGTATGAAATGACCATAACGGATCGAAAGTTAAAAAAAACATCAATGATGTGTTGTTGAAAAAGAAGTATATCGGAAGCCAGGAGACCTTAAATGGCGGCGGGTCACTGATTCCGATGTCGGTTGAAGTTTTCGGTCACCGGTGGATCTAAAATTCACACCCCAAGTTAAGCACGCCCGCCAGAGTCACCCTGATTCATCGTCTTCCAGAAAATTTCTGGTTCAAGCCTGCCCTGGGCCATGCCTTGTCAGTGCGCTTAGAAAACGGCGACGTGAAAGCGAGTTCAGGGGCGAATAGTTTTGGGGGTTAATTATAAGCGAATGAAACGTGTAACTACTTTAGGTTCAATCTAGCATAATAAGCAGTAGCTCTGTTTGATCATCTGTAGATATAAATAATGCACTTGAAATTTTACTAACGAATAAGATACAAGCCCCAACAAAATATTTAATCATCTTCATATTGTTACCCTTAAATAAACCATTTAATATAAATTGAAATTATCGGCAATTAGTCTGCCAATCCCTAATAAATCAATTTTATCATCTTCAAATCTCCATTTTTGGTACACAGTCCTCATTTCCACTATCTAAGAGCATCCAGATTCTCCGCCTCCTGGAAAATTCGGTTCGGGGATGCCCCTTTTTGGCCATGCCGTGCCGGAGCACATCGCAAAGGACAACATGGAAGTACATTCGGGGGGAGTTGCTTTGAGGGGCTTTTGAATGATCTAATTTTAAATACTATTTACTCTGCACAAGTAACTTAAAGAAACAGTGTTAGGCGACAATTAACCTGTCCGGTCAGACGACAATTATCTTGACCGGTTGAGTGTATACGAAGATAAGTAATTATTTATCCTTTAGGAGGTAGTTACTTGTCAGGTAAGCACATCACTCAACAGCAGGAAGATATCTA
>JABHSO010000123.1 GCA_018669845.1 Gammaproteobacteria bacterium
GGATCTTCTACTTCAAATAAGCACGGTTATTATGTCCAGTAAGTTATAACTAAAACTTAATTAAATCCTTTAAAAATAAGGACTGTGGCTCGCTGAGCATGTTCAACTCAGCATAATACGATACTCAGCATAAGTGGCGTTTGAAGACATTCAGCTTTAAAAAGCCACACTATGAATTTTGAAATATTGTTATTACAAGGATAAAGCTGATGTTTAAGGTGCTCATAAATAATCCTTAAGCATCTGGGACAGATGCGCGTGTCTAACACGTTTCTCCATCATCCGTAACAAAATTAGGCAAAATAAATTTACGGCTGTGCTCAAAAATTAACACCGTTTCAATACGGCTAACTTCTGTTCTTGTAGTAAAATAATCCAGTGCAAGATTGCGTAAATGATCGGTATCTTTGACAGCTACATGGACCAGAAAATCATATTGCCCTGAGACCAAAAATACTGATCGAACTTCAGGGATTGACTCGATCTCCAGTTGAAAGCTTTCAACCAGTTCTCTTGAATGCTGAGATAAACCGATAAAGTAAATAGCTTCCACTTCCAGACCCAGTGCTCTGGGTTGAATGTCCGCATGCACACCGTTGATTATATTACTGGCTCGCAATTGTTTTACCCGTTCAAAGCAGCTTGATGGAGCAAGCCCAACCTTAGCTGCTAGTGATTTATTTGAAATCCGCCCATCATTCTGTAGATGCTCGATTAAATCGAAGTCTATTCTGTCCATTAGTAAAATACCTTGTTTATTACGTAATTTATTCGTTATACATTTAATAATCAGTTGATTATCCTATATATCATAACTTCTGACGAATTAATGCAAATTATAATGACTAAGCTTAAATACTCTTCAAGTGGATTTAGTACCCGGGCTATACACACTGGCCATGATCCTCAGCAACATCACGGGGCTTTAAACCCTCCGGTATATTTAAATTCAACTTATGCTTTCGAATCGACCGCTCAGGGGCAGAAAAGATTTTTAGGGGAAGAGCCGGGTTATGTCTATTCACGTGTAGGTAACCCAACTGAAACTGTGCTGGAACAGAAACTGGCTGACCTTGAAGGAGGCGAAGCAGCACTGGCAGTCGCCTCTGGCATGGGCGCTATTACGTCATTGATCTGGTCATTTGTCGAGCCAGGCGATGAAATAATTGCGGATAAAACACTGTATGGCTGTACCTTTGCTTTCTTTACCGAAGGAATCAGTAAATTCAACATTAAAATTACTTTTATTGACCTGACTCAACCTGAAGAGCTTGAAAAAGTTATCAGTAGCAAAACACGCTTTGTTTTTTTTGAAACACCTGCTAATCCAAACATGAGGCTCATCGATATATCAGTTATTAGTGCCATAGCTCATGATAATGGAGCCAGAGTAATTGTTGATAATACCTACTGCACGCCATACCTGCAAAGGCCGCTCGAAATGGGGGCTGACTTTGTAGTGCATTCACTGACAAAATACCTAAGCGGTCATGGCGATATTATTGCAGGTGCAATTATTGGCCCGCTGGAAGATATTCAGAAAATTCATTTTTACGGTGTTAAAGATATGACCGGGGCTGTGATCTCGCCATTTGATGCTTTTCTTACCATTCGTGGTTTAAAGACATTGGAAATCAGAATGGATCGTCATTGCCAGTCTGCAATGAAAATTGCAGAAGTAATAGAAAATCATCCAGCGGTCAAGCAGGTATTTTATCCCGGTTTAGCATCACACCCCCAGCATCAGCTTGCGAAAGAACAGATGAATGACTTTGGAGGCATGATCGCTTTCGAGCTAGTTAAAGGTTTTGATGCAGGTGTCATTTTTATGGACAACGTACAGTTGGCTATGCGTGCCGTAAGTCTGGGTGATGCAGAAACTCTGGTGCAACATCCTGCAAGCATGACGCATGTCACTTACCCACCTGAAGAACGTCTAAAGCATGGTATCAGTGAAGGTCTGGTGCGGATTTCTGTTGGACTTGAAACCTTATCAGATTTAATGACGGATATTAAACAGGCACTGGATAAAGCTATTTAGCAGACGAGTATTATTGAACAGTTTAAAGATTATGGCTTCTTCACATTGTAAGCACACCATATGCTTACTGGCTGTACTTACAGTGCTTCAATGATTGCTGCGCTACCCTGTCCACCCCCAATACACATACTGACTAAACCATACTTCCCTTTTGTTCTAATCAGTTCATACAGTGCTTTAATCATAATAATTGCACCTGTCGCTCCTATAGGATGCCCTAAAGAAATACCACTTCCATTAGTATTTGTTATTTCTCGGGGTAGGTTTAATTCCGTTATTACCGCTAAAACCTGGGCTGCAAAGGCTTCATTTAATTCAATCACATCCATATCATCAATGGATAAACCGGTATTTTGCATTAAACTTTTAATCGCAGGCACGGGACCAATCCCCATAAATCTTGGATCAACTCCGGCATAACTGTAGCCAACTATTCTGGCCAGAGGTTTTACACCCTGATTTTCAGCAACCTCTCTATCCATCAAAATTAAAGCTGCAGCGGCATCATTAATACCCGAAGAATTACTGGCTGTTACCGTGCCGTCTTGTTGAAAAACAGTGCGTAATTTTGATAATTCATCAATACTGATATTGTCACGAAAATGCTCGTCCTGTGAGACCCGTTTCACTGCTCGTCGTGAGTTGATTTCAATAGTAGTAACCTGTTCATCAAAGAATTTTTTATCCCAGGCATTTGCAGCACGTCGATGACTTTCAAGTGCTAATTCATCCTGGTCTTCTCTCGTTATTTTATATTTCTGCGCTAAATTCTCTGCAGTACACCCCATATGTCCATGACCAAATGGATCTTGCAAACACTCAGTTACACTATCCAGTGCCTTTGTTTCACCCATTCTGGCACCCCATCTCATCGCCGGTAAGGCATAGGGGACACGGCTCATACTTTCAGCACCTCCAGCCACAACGCAACGTGCTTCACCTAACTGTATAAGTTGACTGGCTGAAACAACAGCCTGTAAACCTGAACCGCATAAACGGTTTACATTCATAGCAGCACTATATTCACTGAGACCACCTTTAATAGCAGCACAACGGGATAAATACGCATCACGGGGTTCAGTTTGTAAGACATTTCCAAAGATTGAATGTTCGACCATCTTGGGTTCTATAGAGGCTCTGGATACCGCTTCCCGGATACATTGGCTTGCAAGGTCAACAGGTGAAACACCCTTCAAAGCACCACCATAAGTGCCAATAGGCGTTCTTACTCCACTGACAATAACTACTTCTCTTTTATTGAAACTCATTGATGACTCCTGAATAAATTTTGAACGATATAACTGTTGACTATTAATTCCTTAACGGTTTTTTTGTTGTTAGCATATGTTCAATTCGCTCTTTAGTTTTAACTGTTCTTACTAATTGCATAAAAGCTTTACGCTCAAGATCGAGAAAATCTTGTTCGCTTAAAATTGTGTTTTTTCCATCGGCACTTAATATTTTTACCAGGGCTTGTTGAACAATCTGATCATGTTTTGTAATCAGTGAATTTTTACTATCAGCATGAATCTTGTCCGATAAGATTTTCTGAATAGTTTCCCCCTGAACTTCAATAGTTATTGTCGGTGGAGGGGTATAATTATCACTCATCGATAGAGCAAGTGTTCGAGCATCAAGAAGCAAGTGATCCCGATTCATGGTGATATGTTTATTATCGAGAATAAACTGACTATCAACCGCTAACGCTGCAGAAGATGATATTACGGAACCCGAAATAAGTTTAAAAATATTTAATGCGAGATCCGGGGTCAGTATATTTCCGGCAGATTCATTGACATGTCTTTTCACTGATTCTTTACAGCCACCCCAACCCGGGGTTAAACCCACTAATGGTTCAACAAGCCCCATATAGGTTTCAGCATGTGCCTGAACCACATCACAATGCAATGCCACTTCACAGCCTCCACCCAGAGACAGTCCTGCTGTGGCTGCAATAACAGGAAATTCACTTTGCAAAATAGCATGATAAGTTTGTTGACCATAGAAGATAAACTCTTCTATAAGATCAAAGTCTTCTGTCTTAATACTATCCAGTATAAAGCTCAAGTCTGCGCCTGAGGAAAACTGTTTTCCTTCATTGTAAAAAACCAGGCCCTTAAAATTGTGAGAGACATTAGCTGTTAATAACTCAAGAGACTGATTGATCATATCCAGTGCTTCTCTATTAATTACATTACCTTTGCTATGAAATTCCAGGCAGGCAATACCTTTATCAATGTCCCATAAACTGGCTGCAGAATTCTGAATTAATGGGGTTTGATAGCGTTTAATATCCAGCAAAGATAGAACACCAGCCGAATTTTTAATCGGCTTAAAATCACCTGAAAGATTTAATCTTCCATACTGCTCATCAATAACCTGATACAGCATACGACCGTCGGCAGCAGCAAGAATTGGTGGTATTTCATTTTCATCTTCCTGAAAGTCATTAAACTTACCCTTACCTAAAAGATCAATCAATTCAAACGGGCCATACTGCCATGCGAACCCCAGCTTCATTACCGTATCAATAACTTCAATATCATCCGTAATTTCAGGTATTAATGAGGCAGCATATTTCAGTGTTTTACCCATGACCGACCTGGCATATTGGCCACCTCTATCTGAGTGCATCATCAAACCTCTGGCATCTAACTTTTCCAAATTATCAAGGCTATCCAGATCTGGTTTCTGAATTGAACGGTATGATTTTGTTAACAGATCAAATACTTCAAATTTTTTACCTTGATTTGTTTTAATCATTCGATAAAAACCGCAACCTCCTTTTCTACCGGTAAAACCATGACTAATCATTTCATCAACCCAATCGGGAATATCGGCAACCGATTGAAAAGGATCTGAAGATGATAAGTTTGCCGATAAACTCTGAGCAACTTTGGGAATGATATCGATACCAACCAGATCAAATAAACCAAATATCCCAGTATTAGGAATACCAAATACTTTCCCTATAACGGCATCTGCTTCTTCCACACTTACCGCTAAATTTTGTGCTTCATGTAGACCTGTCATTAGCCAGAAGACACCAATACGATTTGCAATAAACCCAGCCGTATCATTACAGTTGATAACTGTCTTACCCATAATATAACTACAAAATTCAGTCAATTGATGAACGGCAGAGTTTCTACTTTTAGAGCTAGCAACCAGTTCCAGTAATCGCATATGTCTTGGTGGGTTAAAAAAGTGTGTAATTAAAAAATCATTTTGAAACTTTAAGGGGAGACCCTCAATTAATTGTCTCAAGGGTATCGTTGAAGTATTTGATGAAACAATAGATTCTGGTTTTCGATACTTTTCTATTTTCCGGTATAACGATTGTTTTATTTCAAGATTTTCAATGATCACTTCAAGAATCAGGTCACAATCAGAAATCCAGTCTAAGTGATCTTCAAGATTACCCGGAGTTACCCGTTTAGCAGCATCCTTGTGCATAAATCCACCCGTTTTTAATTGAGTCTGAATAGCATCTCTGGCTAACTTGTTCCTATCTGTATCAGCAAGCATGTCAAGCAGAATAACATCTACTCCTCCATTGGCTATTTGCGCGGCTATGCCTGCCCCCATAACTCCGGCCCCTATAACAGCCACTTTATTAATTATCATGCTAATACCTGTTTACTATTTATATTTCTGTTGAAGCAAAAGCTTTATCTAAAATTTCCATTGCAAGATCTATTTCTTCTTTTTTAATAGTCAGTGGAGGCGCTATACGCCAAACAGCAAGTGGTCCTCCAACCTGGTTGATATTGAGACCTAACTCAAAACATCGTTGGGTTAAGCGCTTGAGCCGTTGTTTATCAGGTATACGAGACTCTCTATCTTTTACAATCTCAACTCCTATCAATAACCCTCTGCCCCTTACGTCACCTATGCACTCATATTTTTCCTGAAGGGTATGCAAACTATTCATAAGGTATAATCCAAGCTCATCAGCTTTACTGGCCAGCTCCTCAGTTACTATGGTTCGCACGACGGCTAAGCCCACTTCTGTTGTCAGAGGGTCAGAGGCATGAGAGGTATAATGTGAATAGCCCTTTGCTTGCACAGACTCGGCAATCTCTTTGCTGGTCACTGTTGCCGATAAGGGCAAACCAGCACCCAATGTTTTTGATAATGAAAGAATATCTGGAATGACAGCTTCTTGTTCAAAAGCAAAGTTGCTGCCCACCCGACCGAGACCGGTCTGTGCTTCATCAAAGATAAGTAATATTGAACGCTCTCTACAAAACTCTCGTAATCTCTTCATATAGCCTTTTGGTGGTACGATAATACCGCCAGCACTTTGTACAGGCTCGATTAAAATAGCGGCTATAGAGCCAACAGAAACTTCATCAATATAATCAAAACTAAAATTCAGGCAGGCCAGCTCACAACTCTCTCTTTTGTGTCCGATGGGGCAGCGATAACAATTAGGTGAAGGTATTGCAAGAGACCCCGACATACTGGGACCATATCCTTTACGCCCACTGGCATAGGTACTTGAAGCTGCACCATAAGTCGTACCATGCCAGGATCCTGTCAGCCCAACAATTTCAAACCCACCCGTGTAAAGTTTTGCCAGGCGAATGGCTGCCTCATTGGATTCAGCACCAGTATTTAAGAAAAGAACTTTACTCAGTTCAGCAGGAAGCAGGTCACAAAGTTCTTTACCAAGATGAGCAATGGCAGGTGCCAGCATTGTGCTATCAAGATGGATAACTGTTTCAGCAGAGCGTGTCATTGCATCTACAATGGCTGGGTGATTATGCCCTAAAGTTGCGCACATCTGACCGGATGAAAAATCAATAATTGCACGTTTTTCTGTTGTGTATAGATAGGAGCCCGAAGCATGACCGATCAATTCTCGTACAAAATCACGTCCATAATGCAATAAATGGTCATCGATAAAACTCCAGAGTTCATCCGCTGAATTGTCTGCATCGTATGAAACCATGTTACCGGCACCACTTTCTAATGTGTTGTTATAATTTTTCATTTGTATAATATCTATTCATTCTTATAAAACTGTGGTCAGTCATTTGGACACTTCCTATAGACGCCCATCATTAAAATCTCTATCGACTTTCGAGGCTGCTGCGCGTCACGAAAGTTTCAAAGGTGCTGGTGAAGAGCTCTGCCTAACTCCTTCAGCTATAAGCCATCAGGTTCGACAATTAGAAAGTCACCTGGGTATAAATTTATTTCATCGTTTAAACGGTGGTTTGGCTATTACCGATGCAGGCGCCGCTTATCTCACTATGTTGACCCCGGCTTTTGCTAAAATTGATGAAGCAACCAAAAATGTCATGCAGTTTGAATTCTCAGATGAACTGACCATTAGGTCGGCTCCCAGTTTTGCAAAAAAATGGCTACTTGAACGACTTCCTGATTTTCTTCAATCCAATCCTGATATCGATGTAAAAGTAATGGCCACATCAGAGAATCTTGATTTTCGTAAAAACAATATTGATATAGGAATCTTCTATGGTCAGTCGAACTGGCCTGGTTATGTTGTAAAACCACTCTTTTCCGAGCATGTTTTGCCAATGTGTAGTCCCGATTTCAAAAACAAAATGGGTGAACTGAATAAACCAGAAGACTTGCCGGATAACGTTCTGATTCAGACTGAACGAAACATCATCACCTGGAAGATGTGGTTTGCTGAAAAAGGTATTACTCATGATAAAAAAATGAGTGGGGTATGCCTGGATCCTTCCGAACTTGCTATCGAAGCTGCCGTTCAAGGTGTCGGTATTATTCTTGAGAGTGATCTTCTTGCAAAACATGAGTTGCAAAACGGTTTGCTTGTTCCAGCATTCGATGAGACTGTGTATGAAACCATTTCGTATTATCTTATCTATCTTGAAGACTGTATGGACACACCCAAAATCACTGCCTTTTCGAATTGGATCACTCATCTTGCTGGTAGTGATCAAATGAGTACCTAAGCTGTTTTTCATTACTCCACCTAGCCAAAGGCTCTGTTACCCTAACTTTTATAAATTTTCCCCGATACACCCCTTAACTTACAAACGCATAAAATTTGTTCTTCACATGAATTAATTTAATTCATGTGATCGGCTTTAAAAAACTCACCCGCAAGGTGATTATTTTTCATTTGCAAGCACTTCATCAGATCTATAGTTTTGATAAAAATACAGAAGTTGGTGGCTCAGCCACTATTAACAATTCAAATTAAAAAAACTCTGTAAACATTTTTCTTAACCACAGTATTGGATAATGAATAAAAACAATGCCAACTTTGCTCCTTTAACCCCTGTCGGGTTTCTACGTCGTGCTGCTGAAACTTGCCCTGATAAAATAGCAGTCATCTATGGTGAGCAAAGATACAACTACAAACAGTTTTATCAGCGAACTTGCCGACTGGCCTCGGCACTCAAAAAAAGAGGAATAAATCGTGGGGATACCGTGGCAGTAATAGCGTCCAATATTCCGGCCATGTTGGAGGCACACTATGGCGTGCCAATGTTAGGTGCCGTGTTAAATCCACTCAATATTCAGCTAGATAGCAAAACAATTTCTTTCATTTTGCAACACGGTGAAGCAAAAGTACTCATTACCGACTGTTCACTGTCTCCACGAATACAGCAGGCTCTGGCAATGATTGAAAACCCACCCCTGGTTATCGATATAAAAGATAACAACTGTAAAGATGGTGAGCTTCTTGGGGAACTGGATTATGAAGCATTATTAGCAGAAGGAGATGAGGACTGTGATTTTTCAGAACCTCAGGATGAGTGGCAATCTGCCTGCTTACTGTATACATCAGGAACTACCGGTAACCCTAAAGGTGTGGTTTATGATCATCGAGGTGCATATCTCAATGCTCTGGGTAACATGACATCCATGGGGCTTAATCAAAACTCAATCTACCTTTGGTCCTTACCCATGTTTCACTGTAATGGCTGGACATTTACCTGGGCAGTAACGGCAGCCTGTGCAACTCATATCTGTTTACGCAAGGTCGATACCGCAGTGATTTATCAGTTGATAAAAAAACATACAGTGACCCATATGTGTGGTGCACCCATCGTGATGAACATGCTCGTTAACGCAGCAGATGATATCAAAACCAAGTTTGATCACACGGTTGAACTTGCCACTGGTGGTGCGGCCCCCTCTTCTACTGTTATCAATTCGATGGAAAAAATTGGTTTCAGAATAACCCATCTGTATGGCATGACAGAATCTTTTGGGCCGTCACTAGTTTGCAGCTGGAAACAGGAATGGTCTGAGCTTGATGCAGATGAACGCGTCGGCAAAATGGCTCGACAGGGTATCCGCTATGTTACGTCTGAAAAAGTAAAAATTGCCCATCCGGATACCCTGCAGGAACAACCCTGGGATGGCCATACAGTAGGCGAGTTAATGCTGGGTGGAAACACCATTATGAAAGGCTATCTAAAAAATACGCAGGCAACAGATGAAGCTTTTCGAGGAGGATGGTTGCATACCGGTGATCTGGGTGTCAGACACCCGGATGGTTATATCGAAATCAAAGATCGTTCCAAGGACGTCATTATTTCTGGCGGTGAAAACATTTCAAGTCTGGAAGTTGAACAGGCTTTGTATAAACACCCTAAAATTCTAGAAGCCGCTGTTGTTGCTAAACCTCATGATAAATGGGGTGAAAGTCCCTGTGCCTTTGTAACCCTCAAACAGGGTGAAGTTGCAAGCAGTGAAGATATTATCAATTTTTGTAGAGATGAATTAGCCCATTTCAAAATACCTCGGACAGTTGTTTTTGGTCCTTTAGAAAAAACAGCAACAGGCAAAATACAAAAATTTCTTTTACGTCAACAGGCTAAAGAGCTGGAGTGAGTCAATGAAACTGGACCTGTCTGGAAAACGCATAATCATTACAGGTGCTTCAAGTGGCATAGGTGAGCATTTTGCCCGATTGTTAAATAGTGAAGGTGCCAGTCTGGGTCTTATTGCGCGCAGGCAAGATAAATTAAACTCATTGACCAAAGAACTTAATGCCTTAAATAACCACAAAGTTTTTACTTCTCGATGTGACATTCTTAGTGAATCAGATATTGAAGCAAGTATGACAGACCTTCACTCACAGCTCGGTGGAGTTGATATTCTAATTAATAATGCAGGTATCACGCATCAATCTATCGCGCTTAAGCAATCAATAGAAAACTGGGATAGCGTCATCAATACTAACTTACGAGGCAGCTGGTTGTGTGCAACATTGGCCGCCAAATTGATGTCATCTGATGGTAAACCAGGCTCAATTATCAATATAGCCTCTATTCTTGGAATGGCAGTTGCCAACCAGCTCGCTCCCTATGCTATTTCTAAAGCTGCAATTGTTCAAATGACTAAAGCATTGGCGCTTGAATGGGCTCGTCTTGATATTCGAGTTAATGCACTGGCTCCAGGTTATTTACGTACCGACCTGAATGCTGAATTCTTTGAAACAACTGCAGGGAAAGCTCTCATTAAGAGGATACCTCAGCGTCGTCTTGGAAAACTATCCGATCTTGATGCACCTTTATGTCTGCTTTGCTCAGACTCATCCAATTTTATGACCGGTATTACCATCCCTGTAGATGGTGGTCACCTGGTTAGCTCACTTTAAAAAGGAATATTCATGAACTTTAACCTATCACCAGAAATTGAAGATGTTCGTCTAAGAATTCATGACTTTGTAGATGAGTTTGTATTACCCGTTGAGCGTGATTCAAGCTGTTACAATCAACATGAAAATATTGCAGCAGAACCATTAGCCCGACTAAGAGAAAAAGCCAAAAGTGAAGGATTATGGGCTATCCATATGCCGAAGGAACGCGGTGGTTTAGGAATGTCTATTGTTGGAATGGCTGCATGTTATGAAGAAATGAATCGTTCAATCATTGGCCCTGTCTGCTTCAATGCTGCAGCACCAGATGATGGCAACATGATCGTTCTGAACAAGGTGGCCAGGGAAGATCAGAAACAGCAATGGCTGCAACCAATAATTGATGGTGATGTAAGATCAGCCTTTGCCATGACAGAACCACCACCTGGTGCTGGTTCTGACCCATTCCTGATGAAAACAACGGCTGTAAAAAAGGGGGACAAGTGGATAATTCATGGTCATAAATCTTTTATTACTGGTGCTGAAGGTGCCAAACACTTCATTGTTATTGCTAAAACATCTGATGATAAACGAAGAGGATTAACTGCCTTTCTATTTCACAGTGATCAGCCAGGCTGGTCTATAAAACGCCGTATTCCAATTATGGGGCCAGAAGAACATGGCGGGCATTGTGAAATTATTTTTGATGGCCTGGAAATTCCTGATGAAAACAGGCTGATGGAAGTTGGTGACGGTCTTAAAGTGACTCAAATACGACTCGGTACTGCACGCCTAACTCATTGCATGCGTTGGCTTGGTCTGGCTAAAAGATCACTATCAATCGCAGTAGATTATGCAAAAGACCGGGATAGTTTCGGCATTAAATTAATTGACCGGGAGTCGGTGCAGGGGCTTCTGGCTGAGGCCGCTATGCAAATTGAAATTGGCAGGCTACTAACAATGAAAGCAGCATTCAAACTTGACTCTGGTAGTTTTGCACGTAAAGAAGTATCCATGGCAAAGGTTCAAGTGGCCGATACGCTACATAAAGCAATCGACACTTCTCTTCAACTGTGTGGTGCATACGGATATTCAAAAGATACCCCGCTGGAATGGATGTATCGTTATGCTCGACAGGCAAGGCTTGTCGATGGTGCTTCAGAAGTTCACCGTATGGTCATGGCTCGTTTTTTAACAGAAGAAGGTGATAACTACTGGAACTGGTCATGATTGAAACTGCCAGTCAGCGGGAAAAACTGGAAGCCTGGCTGAAACAGGTAGCCTCAGCTGATAAGGTTGAAATCACTGCCATCAAAACATTAACAGGTGGTGCCGTTCAGGAAAACTGGAAGCTAAGTTGTCATATCGAAGGTGGTACTGAGTCGGGTGAGCAGCACTATGTTTTACGTTGTGATGCACCCTCTGGAATTTCTGTCAGTTTATCTCGAAGTGAGGAATTCAAGGTTTTAAGCACTGTACATGCTGTAGGTGTCACAGTCCCGGAACCGCTTTGGTTATGTGATGATTTGGAACTATTAGGTAGACCTTTTTATATCATGCGGCTTGTTGATGGTATTGCTCTTGGTCCAAAAATAGTCAAGACTTTATCCCTGGGTGGTGACCGTGAAGCACTAGGCTGGAAACTGGGGGCAGAGCTGGCTAAAATCCATTCTATTCAACCACCAGTTAATGGACTGGAATTTCTATCTATACCTGATGACCACCCTTCAACCCGGATGATACAACAGTTGCAGAATCAGCTTGATTCACTGGATACAACACACCCGGTGTTAGAGTGGGGATTAAGATGGGCAGAATATAATCTTCCCCAAAAAAATATCATTACATTGGTACACCAGGACTACCGAACAGGAAATTATTTAATTGATGAAACTGGTCTGAATGGGATTCTGGATTGGGAGTTTTCAGGGTGGGGGGACCCGATGAGTGATATAGGGTGGTTTTGTGCTGAGTGCTGGCGTTTTAGCCGTCCTGACCTCGAAGCGGGTGGCATTACTACTCGCCAGTCATTCTATAAAGGTTACCTGAAAACCAGCGAGTGTAGTATTGATGAGCAAGCCGTATATTTCTGGGAAGTAATAGCCCATATTCGCTGGGCCATAATCACACTTCAACAAGCTAACAGGCACCTTTCAGGAGCTCAATTATCACTTGAACTTGCACTTACCGGACGATTACTGCCCTCGATAGAAAGTCAGATTCTAAACATGACATCTCCTGCAACCTGGAAAACAGCATAATGCGCGATAAGCCACAAGGTACTGATCTTTTGACAGAGGCAAGGCGGACATTGATCGAAAAAGTATTGCCAACGCTTTCCTCTGAAACTCGTTTTAACACCTTAATGGTTTTGAGAGCAATGGACCTCGCAGAACGAGAACTTCGTGCTAGCGCAACAGATGAAAAACAAATAGCTGAAGGTCTAAGGCAATTAGTCGCTTTCAAAACAGCAAAAAATAACAATGCATTAGTTCAGTTATCTGAAGGCATTCGTCAAGGTAACTTTGATTCTTCTGAAAACCTGTATCAATGGCTGCAATTAATGGTGACCTTTAAGCTTAAGGAAACTAACCCTTCTTAGAAAGGAAAAATAAAAATATGGCTAAGAGTAATATTAAACTTGTAAAAACTAATGAAAATTATAGTCAACAAATTAACCCTACTGATTTCAGTTTGAGGATAGAAAAATGTTAATAGGTATTCCAAAAGAGATTAAAAACCATGAATATCGTATCGGTCTCATTTTCATACAGAGCCATTTTATGTGATTAAAGAAAGGTCGTGACGTTACTGATCATCCATGGCTTTAGCTAGAAGCTCAAGACCTCATGCCTCTTTACCCTGTCCCCGTTCAGCACGTATCACCTTCATCGGTAAATTGTCTGGGTGTTCGAATATCCAGATGATCAGGCTATATATAAATCGCAGACCTGCTTAATCGTGAAATGAAAAAGCATCGTTTTCAGCTAACTTACATCTCTACGACTGCTCTAAGCTGGAGGGACTTATTGCGGATTGAGACAGAGACTGATTGTCTCTGAAAGGTAAACTTTGTAAAGCGGGTTATTGATTCAACTTACCTTAAACTGCAAAACCAGCTCATTCATACGTGTGACCTGATCAGATAACTCAACCAGTGCACCATCAATTTTTTCTGCTCCGCGAGCAGTAACAGCAGTAATTTTTTCAATACTATTCAGGTTTTTTGTCATCACCCCGGTCACTGTTGACTGGTTTTCTGTAGCATTCGCAATTTGCTGGTTTATTTGCACAATACTACTAATAGAACCTGAGATATTCCCCAGCTCATTACCAACTTTTTTGGCTTGCTCCACACTAATATTTGCCTGTTTCTGTCCACTTTCCATAACCGATACCGCACTATGTGCCTTCTCCTGTAAAGACGTTATTAATCCGTAAATTTCATCCGCTGATTCTCTCGATTGCCGGGCCAGATTACGCACTTCATCTGCGACCACCGCAAACCCCCGTCCATTTTCCCCTGCACGAGCAGCTTCTATCGCAGCATTAAGTGCCAGTAAATTAGTTTGATCAGATATACCTTTAATAGCGTCAAGTATCGTGCTGATACCGATACTTTCCTTTTCAAGTTGATGGATAACATTTGCCGCATTAACCACTTCAGAAGACAGTGACTGAATGGCTACACGATTATCATTGACAGAAAGCCCGCCCGATTGAGTCTGTTTCTCAGCCTGAATAGCAGAACTTGCGGCTTGTGCAGCATTATCTGCCACATCATTAACCGACACAGACATATCCTGAATCGCGCTCACAATTTTTTCGCTTTCCTGAAGTTGTTGATGTGCTGAACGAGTTGTTTCTTCGGTAATTGATGATACCTGGCGTATGGTTTCTGTTAATCGTTGTGTAGAATCCGCTATAGCCTTGATCATAGACTCTATCTTACTGGCAAAAAGATTAAACCCCCGCCCCAGTTCAGAAATTTCATCCTTACCAGAAGTGTGCAGACGTTGCGTCAGGTCACCTTCTCCTTCAGCTATATCAAATAGTTTTTTCACAGCATCTTTAAGACGTGAAGTAATCTGTTTCGAAATTAACAGGTTAAGAAAAAAAGTAATCACTGCCGCAATGGTAATCGCCAGAGTTATCAAGGTACTCGAATCCACTATCGATTTTTGAAATTCATCTGAAACTGAAACCACCTGCTGATTTACCTGAACGACCCCCTCACTTAAATCTCTAACCTGGTTCAGGCCGGCAGTAACACTTTGAACCGACTTGACCTGGTTACTCAAGTCACTGGTAAACTGATCCATCTTACTGGTGGTACTATTCAGGCTTATCAATGCTTCCCTGCGCATGAGTTCCTTAATATCACCCAACGATGAAACCAGGTCTTCCAGCTCATAAAGCAAATCACTATCAGGAATCTGCTCCAGTAATTGTTCAGAGCTGGAGGTTAAGGCATCCAGTTCTGACGAGATGCTCTCAATTTTTTTTGCTACGATCTTGACGCTCATATTGGTGCGCACAATTTCATCTGACAATTCATTGATACCTAGTGTGAGGGTGTTCAGATTTTTTTCTGAGAGCATTACCTGCATATTACTTTGTTGGGCATTATCAACTCCAACTTTAGAGCTTTCAACTATGACCGTGAAACCATTAGTCAAATTAGAGAATGTATCAAGTGCCAGTAACAGAACGATTATTAGCATCAATCCGACCACTCCACCTGTCGCCAGTAACTTTTGTTGAATACTCATGGGTAATGCTCCCAGTACTGTTTATTGTGTCATTTATTTAGCGGCTTCTTTTTCATACATGCCCACAGCTTTATTCATTTCCTTCAGCAGTGGTAAATTGCTATCGGCCAGTTGCTCAATTTCTGAATGCTGAATTTTGCCCTTATTTTCTACAGCTGAAGCTACAATGGGTTTAAAACCTGTCCATAGTTTTTCAACTACAGTCAATTGCTGACGTATTGACTCAGGTTTGGTACCTGGTAGACCCAGAGTCGTATCACCATCAAGTAAACCTTTTAGAGTGCGTTCAAATAGCGTATAGGTTTCGAGTAGATTAAGGCGGTTAGATTCAACTTCATGTCCATAGGCCACAAGTAGAAACTCTTTACTCATTTTCTGCGTTAACATTCGCTGTTTGCCAGAAAGGTTAAGCGTAGCGGCCAACCCCTGATCGGCTTTAAGACCGCCTTTCTTGGCATCTTTTTCATACAGACCAACGGCTTTATTCATTTCTTTTAACAACGGAAGGTTATTGGCAGCAATAGCTGAAATTTGATCAGCAGACACTTTTTTAGCTGAGATAATCGTTTGAATATTGGGATAAAACCCCATCCAGAGTTTGTCAATTTTATCCAGTTGGCGAAGTATTCGTTTACTACTGGTCGGAGGTAAGCGCAACTCTTTACTGCCGTTTCTTAATCCTTTGATAGTTTTATCAAAAAGCGCGGAAGTATTTTTAAGATTGGCCAAATTTTTATCCAGATTTATGCCTATCGCTACCAGCATTACTTCTTTACTCATTTTCTGAGATAACATACGTTGTTTACCCGAGAGGTTGAGTACTACTCCGTATTCAGCGGAAGAGGGACCGGCTGCAAAACCCGGCTGAATATATAAACTAAATACAGCTAATAGGAGTAACAGGAATGTTTTGTTGCAATGTTTTAGAAATAACATAGTAATTTTCCTTATTTTTGAGTGGATAAACTGGAACCTACTTACTAAAGTAGTTCAATAAACCAGATAATCCAGTTGAAACGGGCTTATTTTTTTGTTTATTACATAAAAAATTATCCAAAATCAACCAGATGCTCAAATTTTATGTACTGTCACGGGTTCCTGTTGGTTTACAGAACCTTTAAAGGAAATTATCAACCACAAGTGTCAGCAAACACTGTTCCATTTGTATACGCAGATACCCAATGCAGGAGCAAAACCTTGATCACTTTCTAGTTCAACCGAAATCGAAGAATCATAAGAATTAGCACCGATAACACGGGTTTTGGTATCAAACTCCATCAACTCTTTATCTCTGCCACTGAACAACAAACCAAAGCTTAAGTAGAAAGGATTCTCAAAGGGATAGTAGCGCCCGTGCAACATGGATCGAATTCCTGTTGTTTCCCTGGATGAAACCAGTCCAGCCTGACCAAAATCTGCATTAAATGACTCATCGTCTCGTTGTAAGTCATCCTCCAGTTGCAGATAGAATCCATACTCAAGGTCACCGTATTGCTTGCTATAGCCAACCGATGGTTTAAAGCTGACAGCCAAAAATGGTATCTCACCAAAACCTACGAACAGCTTTTCTGTTTCAGCTGCTACCTGAAAGCTAACCACCAGTAAGACAAATGGAATCAGGTTTTTCATTTTGATCTCTCCAACTTGTATTTCAATGCCATGTTCATTTGATGGTAGCCTTCAGCAATGACATCGGGTGGTAAATCAGCAAAACCAACCGCGAACCCTGAGAAATCTTCGTTGTGTTTCAACAGGGTTTTTCCATTGGATTGGGGCTCCAGTAAAAAACTATGTACACCATAGAAAATACCTCGAACGCCACCGCCCCAGGTAATTTCTTTGTTTTCAACAATTCTCATCATGTGAGGAGGTACCTTGACTTCTTTGCCATCAGGACGTGTTACGTAAATGGTCATTTCAGACCCTTCCTCGAATTTACCCTCGACCCTTCGGTGATAGGGGTTCCACTCAGGATAGACTTCAAGGTTTGCCAGGACGGCATAAACCTCATCCTGAGGGGCATCTATTTCTACCGCCGTCCTGATTGCTATGGTGGTACAACCCGATGAAAAAATGACAGCGAATAGTGCTGTAGCTTTAATGAATTGTGACGTTAGTTTCATAATAGTTTCTCCTTATCCAACCAATCCAGGTAATACGATCACCAGGTATGCTATCCATAGTATGATGGTCGTTATCCAGCCAGGCTGTGAAGCTACCAGCCCAAAATAAGCAGCTAACATCAGCCCGCTGAAAGTAAACATTGTCAGCGCAAGTGTGCGGTTCAAAGCGATCATCAGTTTCTCCGTTTGGTTGTGTTGGGTAAAACAAGTATCATGGAAAATTATTGGGTACTCATTAAACTAGTTTTATAAACACTCAAACTGAGGGATCACCTTGAACCAAATGAAATCAGCATCCCCAACTTTTTTGTCAATCAGACAGGTACTGAAATACCTGGTTGCTCCTCCCGAAGATGAGTTGGAAAACTTATTGAAACTATTCAAAACAAGGACTCTGGAAACGGGGGAATACTTTGTCCGTAGCGGAGATCAATCAATTGAGTTGGGGTTCGTGAACTCGGGGTTATTACGTTTTTTTTACCAGACAGATGACGGGAAAGAGTTCAATAAGAGTTTCATAACAGAGAACCAGTTTGCCGCAGCTTATAGTGCCTTTCTGACACGCTTGCCTGCAAGATTTAGTATTCAGGCCATGGATAAAAGCCATTTGCTGACATGTGATCTAGCATCAGTAGTCAATCTATTTGATCAGCATCGTTGCTGGGAAAAGCTCGGAAGATTGCTAGCCGAACAACTGTATATCAAAAAAGAAACAAGAGAAGCTGAGTTTTTGCTTGATGATGCTGAAACCCGATATCTCAACTTCCAGACAAACTATCCTGGATTGGAGCATCGACTCACTCAATATCACGTGGCCAGTTACCTTGGCATTACCCCGGTGATGCTAAGCCGTATCCGTCGACGCTGATTTCTGCCCTTATTAAACTGGTTTAATGAGAAACGTATCTTTTAAGTACAGAATTGAAGTCCCAAAAACATGAGGATTTCATTATGGAACTCACCAATCGAACCATTCTTATTACGGGTGGTGCAAGCGGAATAGGATTTGCACTGGCGAAGCAACTTGTTGCAAATGGTAACAAGGTTATTGTCTGCGGAAGGAGTTAGGATAAGCTCAACAAGGTTAAGGAGCATTTACCGGCATTAGAAAGCATCCGCTGTGACATCAATAATCCCAACGACTTGAATGAATTAGTGTCATTATTAGCTGGAAAATACCCGCAACTTAATACTCTAATCAACAATGCTGGAATTCAGAGTCAATTCAATTTAACCAGTGGCCAAACTACGGATCATGCAGTAACACATGAGATCAAAACTAATCTAACATCGCATAAAAGTATCACTCACCGTTTGTATACATTGATTAGTTCGAACCGTAATCCAGCAATAATATTTGTCGGTTCAGCATTAGCAATCGTGCCAAAATATAGTGTGCCTATTTACTCTGCTGCAAAAGCTGGATTGCATAACTATGTACAATCTCTCAGACATCAGGCAAAAAAAACAACGTACAGATTATTGAAGTGTTTCCAGATGTTGTTGATACACCTATGACACATCACAGACAAAATGAGCCCAAAATGGACTCTGGTATCTTCGCTGTTCAGGTACTAACTCAATTAGAGAAGGGTAACATCGAGATTTTCACTGGCCGCACGTTTTTCTTGAGCATACTCCATCGGTTAGCTCCGACTCATGCATTGAAGATAATTAATAAACCCCTAGATGGTTAGGGTTCGTGGCGTTAGCAATCGTTCGCTGAATCGTTGTAAACCAAATTTGATATTGTAAAAATACTAAACTTGACCCTATGATTTTTTTGTTAAGTTTTAAACTTATTTAAAACGTCATTGAGCTCAGCGGTAAGATCATTGAGGTGTTTAGATGCTTCACTGATTTTTTCAATATCTTGTGCATTTGAAGTAGAGTGATCTGATGCACTCTCTATTTTTTTGACTATTTCATCAATATTTTTACTGGTCTCAATATAGTCATGTACCGTTTTATCACTAGACCTGGTTGCACTGTTCATTATGTCTGACGTGTCATTAATGTCAGTTTCGGCAGCATTTGCAGAAGCTATTAACTGTTCCATACTTTTTGAATTTGTGTTCATTTGATCACTGGTATTTGAAATAGCTTCTACTACAATACTGATGGTTGAATTTATCTCTGCCAGTGATTTTTGAGTGTGTTCAGCAAGTGTTCTAACTTCATCTGCAACCACCGAGAACCCTCTTCCGTGTTCACCGGCTCTAGCCGCTTCTATTGCTGCATTGAGTGCTAACAGGTTGGTCTGTTCGGCAATATTGGAGATGACTGTAAGTACTTCTTTTACCTGTTCTGTGTCACCGCTTAACTGAGTAATTCTCTCAGCCATTTTTATCTCGATATTCGCACTCTTTTCCACCTGAGTCGCCATTTGCAATATCTTCTGTTTTGCATTCTCCAGCTTCTGGTTTACGGTCTCGATTTCATCTTTTGATTTTTTCGCCTTATCCAGTGATAAATTGAGCTCCTGCTTAATACTTTGCGCCATGTCATTGGTTTCACCCATCAACGTTGAAACTTCTGTGGCTCGCGTACCAACATTTGAAGAGGTCTCCGATAAGCTTTGTGCTAAAGCTGAGTTTTCTGTGCTAGACGTTTTTGCCACTATGACCAGGTCTTTAATTCGATCGATAAAGCGGTTGAATTCTTTTGAAGTTTGTCCCAGCTCATCATTGCTATGAATATCAATCTGATGCGTTAAATCGCCTTTTCCACTGGAAAGTTCTCTTGCTTTATCCTTTAACTCTTTAACCGGTTTACTGATGACTGTTTTTAAAACAACCAACAGGGCGATCAAAATGATCAAGTCTACAATTCCCATAATGATAACCTGCTCTATCATGCCCGACTTTGCTTCGTTGATAGAGCCCAGTACTTCACTGCTATCCTGTCCGAATAATGCGTAACCAACGGTTTTGGCTTCAATATTTTTAATGGGGAAGGTTTTGGTGAAATATTGGTCATCTATTTGATACGGTGCTTCTAAAGACTGGTTTATTGAGAATTCAGCTGTTTTTGTGTAGTTTAAAAAATGTTTATCAATATGCTTGGAACTAGAGAGCAAATGCCCCTCTTTGCTGTATAACTCTTTGCTTACGACCGAAGCATAGTTTTTATCCAGAAAGTATAAAAACTTTATCCCACTTTCTTTCAAGGTCCCACCAAAGTTGTTTATGCCACCGCTGAAATCAAGAATACCGACAAATTTTCCATCCGACATAACCGGAGAAACGGCCCTCAACCTCAATCCTTTTGGATCTTCTTCAAAAACAACAATGGGTTTTTTTGTGGCTTTTACTTTCTGATAAGATTTATATTTGCTCCAATCTTCACCATGGCTTTTGGGTTTCCATGATTTAAAAAATGAGTGTAAGTCCGGAGTTAGCAAGTGAACATTGACCCTTTTAAACGGGGTGTTATCTCGGTACATCTTGCCTATTCCCGCAAATGCTTCTTCCAGAGGGGATCTATCCAGGCTGGCTAGTGAATGCTGTACGCTAAGGTTCATGCCCAGCTGCATCGAATTGGTTAACCAGACATTGGTTTTTGACTTTATCAATCCTTGTAAATCGATACCCAGAAGCCGAGACTCTTTATTCAAGGCATTATCTTCCATACTGGAAAGTGTGTACCAGCTGTTGGCCCCGATAACGAGAAAACCTATGATAATGGCCATGATTAAGGGTACATGGACTTTGGTTGATATGGATAGATCTTTAAACATGACTAACTCATTTTTTACAGGGATAATCCTAAGTCTAGTATAGAAATCAATAAAAAGAGGTAAATCTATTCGACCCCAGACAAAAAGGCAGCCTGACAGGGTTCTATAAGGCAATTCATCAGTGCCACATCATGTAAAAAACACTCAGGCAACACAATCCCCTTCTACAGCGGGGGGGGAGTTAACCTCCAGACCGCTTCACTTTATAACCTTTTCAGTCAGAGGCTCCCTGGGGAGCCCTTCAAGACATCCTCTAAGGATTACCATTAAACCAGACGTATCGGATATCATTTCCATCACTATTGGACAGTTCGGTGGCAAACAGCGATAAGATGCCATTTTCCGTGACGTGCCCCCCGCCGCCGGCTTTAAAGGTAGTACCATCCATCGTGTATTTATTGGTTGAATCGAATTCCTGGATCATTGTGACACGCGGATAAAGTGACGGGGCCATTTTGTCTATTTGCACTTCCAGTAAGACAGCATCATTTCCAGCATCCGTCATAATCAGATATAGACCACCTCGTGTATCGGACACCAGTGTTCCGGTATTCCAGTTACCGTTAGTACATACTTTGCCAAAAAGGTCTTGTTGTCTTGTATCTTTTTTGAAGCAAAATGGGTTAAGGTCTTTGATACCCAGCCCATCAATATCAATATGATCCATACCTGACTTTGGCTGTACAAGAGCAAAGCCGGGATCAGTGTTCAGAGTCGTATTATTCGAAATATTGAAACGAAACAGGTCGGTCTGAGTTTGTGCGTCCTTAGCCTCGTAGAATGCATCAATCCATAAGTACTGTCCGGATTCCAATCTTGCTACCGAAGCAAATACATCTGCCTGATAATCACCCAGAGAGCCACCTTTCTCTATGCCTCCCGGATCTGCAATCAGGTGAACACTTGGCACCTTATTGAATTCAACTGTATCTGAGATTAAATCCGTAAACCGGTAAATTGCTGTTACAAAGGTATTCACCGCCACCGTGCTAGCTAAAGGAGGTACAGGTGCAGTTTCCAGTGGTATAAACAGGTATTGGCCAATAATCTGGATACCTCCTCCATGGTCATAATATCCTAACGTTTCTGGATCGTAGCCGGGGTTAAATTGTTCATATTTAAATCTCATCTCCTTGTGTTGTATATCTGGCTGAAGTTCAGACATATCAACTATACCCAAAACCCTGTATGGGTTGTTACCCGCAACATCATGATGACCCTTTGAATGGGAGCGAGAATAGACAAACCAGTCATCTCCTTCAGCGGCATTATTTCCGGGTAGAAACCGCTGCAATCCCTGAACGTGGCTGTACCAACCGGTACCAAAACCATAGTTATACTCAGAAGTATCAGTGGCCATGATTGATTTAGCTGTACTGGTTTTGGCCATGTTTTTAAAGGCCGTGGGTACGTCGTACACCGCCGGGTTACATTCCTGGTACGGGTAGGCACAGTCGGTAAAGGCTCGGGCAAGGTAGCCATCTTCAAACAAACGTCTTACCTCAACTTGTTGCAGGGTAGAGCCGAACAGTTGCAAGTGATCGACGGTACCCTTCCAATGACTGGCAGCACCTGCACTTGGGTTACGTTTTCCAATCTGGATCGGAGAAGTGCTAATCCCAGGCTGATAACTTGTATCTTCAGGGTCTACCATCAAGTGGCATTCATCAGAGACTGCTCCCAGACCGTAAAGATCTCCGTTAATGTATAAGCTGATCGAGCGATCTTTTTGATTCCAGGTTCCTGCCACATGCATCCAGCCATCATAACGGGTAGACCAGTTTGAAGGGGCGTGCATATTAAAACAGGTGCCTGCCATCGGGTGGGAGGTTTCCTCAGAAAATATTTCAAAGCGGAGATAGTTTAGCCCTTCACTCAAACTCCATCCTCTTTTTTTCTGCGTATCTCCATTAACCGTATCAGAGTTACCCACAATATAAGCTGCTTGCTCGACCCAGTTACCGCCAGAGTATGGAGGTTTGATCCATGCGGCGAAGCTGAAAGCATCCATTCCCAGTTGTTCAGTGACCGCCTGCTCTAATTCAATGAAAGTGCTCTGGCCATCAAATCCGGCGGCTCCCTCTGACTCCTTGAACTGGTCAATATTAAAGCGGCTATTCTCAATGGAAACGCTATTAGATACATCACCTTCGGATTGAGACATCAGTTGAAGATAGTCAGGGTCTGACAAGATTACAGCAGTGTTCCCCGGCGCCCTATCCATGGTGAATGATGCTACCAGATTCTGGTGCAAGGCCTTCACCTCGTGGTGTTTCAGGCTACGGTTGTAGATTCTGAAATCAGAAATATTCGCCATGCTTGTTTTTTCTCTAAGCAATTGCATTGAGAGAAAATTGAAAAGCGTAGCACTTTCCATATAGTCTAATCCGACAGCGACCCCATTTATATACAGTTTACTGGTGTGCTTACTGTAAGTCAGGGCGATGTTATACCATTGTCCCATGGAGACGGGATGAGATATTACAGTCCGTTTTCCATCGCCATCCAAATCCATTTCCAGGTGGACAGTGCCTGCGATAAAATTGATTTTGATAAACTCGCCTCCAGCCCCAGATATGTCCAGGAGACTCACTGCATTATGTGACCACACATCCATTGCTATCGTAATTTCATTGTTTAGCCCTGCACTGATTGCAGACAGTTCGGGAGTGTTGACGAAGATAAAATCATTATTGGTTTTCAATGCATACGCTTCATTATCCCGACCCTGTTCATCATAGGTCAGTATATTTTCAGCATTCCAGTTTGCATTGGCCATCGTTGAACCATGATCGATGATACTATCCGTGTCTATATGGTCAAAACGATAATGAACCAGCGGTCGGATGTCATAATCAGGGGTATCGCATTGATCCCCGATTCCATCGCCGTCAATATCTGACTGCTGTTCGTTACTATCGTTGGGGCAGTTATCAACGTCATCGGCAAGTCCATCGCCATCACTATCTGTGTGAGACTCACAGGAGCCGACAACATCGCCATGGCCAATGTGTGCTGAGACTGCCGATTTAGAAATACTGATTGTTTTACCTTTGTGACAGATGGTCTCTTTCTTAGTATTGTTTTGATCTTCTACATCATCACCATCTTCATTATTATCATCTTCGCCGCTTCCTTCTTCATCATTACAGCGACCAAGTGAATCACCATGGAAAAGGTGTGCTGAAACAGACGAAGTTGATACAGAGATATCGTCCCCTTTGTGGCAAATGGCCTCCTGCCTGTCATTTTGGGCTTGATCATTGTCGCCCTGAACCTCAAGCTCTATATCCAGAAGAGTGGCGCTACCTTCCATTATCGTGGTCATGACGTTAAATTCACTGTCATTTGCACCATAAGCGTTTGCAGAAATCCAAAATTCACCAACAGGCAACTGAACGCTGTAGGTTCCACCATTAGCAATATTGATAGAGGCGATCTCAATTTTTGACTCACCCTGGTCGCTCTGAAGGATTTGTATCACACGGATATCAATAATCTGCTCATCTTCACCATTAATCACTACCACAACACCTTCTAAAGTCCCCGTCAAAACTGGGTTAAGAGAAAAATCGTGAGATGGGTTTTCATCAGATTCAATAGTCACTTCGGTGTGCCCAACTTGGTAACCATGTAAGCTTGCTGAGACGGTGTAGGTTCCGGGAGACACCAGGATTGTATAATCACCTGAAGCATTCGTAATTGTCGATGCCTTAACTCTGCTGTGATCAAGAGTGCTAGTGTCATGGACACTCACTAAAACGCCTTCCAGGGGAGAAGCATTACCGCTATGGGTTACCGTGCCATTGATGGTGGATAAGGTAGGAGGGTCAAGAACTTTAATGTTTGGCCTTAATATCCAGTTTCCACTTTTACCAGCAATAACGACCGATTTTAATGCATCAAAGTCCAATATAAGTTTAGTTGTTTGCCCCTGCTCGACAGAAAAATCATGTGCAAGCTTTATACCTCTCGCTTCTCCGCTCGTTGTCGAAAGCGCATGGCTATCATCATTTTTATCTACGATATAATTTCCATAGGGGTGATTCTCACCAAGTATGTTCGTCCCATTATCAGGCGCTTCGCCCAAGACTAAGCGCAGCTGGGAATATTGGCCAACTTCCAATTCAGTAACGCCCAATTGTGCTAGTTCACCATTAACCAGCTCCAATAGGTTGTAGGTTTTATTGGGGCTAGAAACGGTAAGCCATGCTGCCTGATCACTCTCAACACTTGCCACATGAATCTCATGGATAGTGACATAAACAGCTTTGAACGCATCCGTTGTAGCATCGGTAAGGCTTAAGGATAATTCACCGACTTTTGAGGCTGAGTCGCTGTTGGCACTGGTTGCATCAGTTTCACTGTTTCCCCCGCTCTGACCGCACCCCGTGCTAAGCAGAATAAAAAATAGCACACATAGTGAAAAAATATTGATAATCCCTTTGAATCTGTTCACTTACTTCCTCCGCCCAACCTACTGGGAAAATTTAAATATCACAGGTTTTTTACATCAAAATCAAACCTGTTTTTAGCATGAAAGCTACATGACTAGCGTTGCTCCAGGTCAAGTATTCGCTGAAGAGCGTCTGAAACATGATCTGCTGATTCAAATTTTTTCATGCATTGCTATTTTAATTCACAGTCATTTCATTGCTTTCGATAGCCTTCAAAGTTTATCTTGTCATGTCCAGGTTCATTAACTCGTTCACTTCTAAATTTAATGTTATGGCAAATCAACACGATTGATGCTGACGGGTTCATTTGAGTACCATAAAGTGATCACTGCTATCTTCAATTGGAAAACAAAACACCAGGCAAGCAATTTACTTTATATAAAGTCCAACCCCGGGCTTGTCCAACACCGGATTAAGTCGTGGCTGCGCACGACCTATGCTAGTTACACCTATAGCTTACAACCTCTTGAATAACAAATTTTTAAGCCATTGATTCTACATCAGATGATGCCACTTTGCTCACCAGGTCAAAACCCATCTCGGCCGCTCTTTTTTTCAATCCTTTAACGATGCGATCATGGTATTGTTGCTCGTAGTAATCCTGACCTTTGTCAACATATTCTGCCCCATTTTTAATCATACTATAAAAGGTACGTGCTAATTTATGCGCTGTAGCTGTGATCGCTTTGGGTGCGCCGAGTCTCATACGTTGTCGACGACAGTAGGCTCCCAGTGCACTGTTTGAATTAAGTAATCCAAACGCGGCCATTCGAAATGCGGCAGCAGCGCGACTGGCTGAGGGTTTTGTTTTGCTACTTAGAATTTTACCGCCCGTAATCTTATTGCCCGGACTCAGCCCCAGCCAGGATGCAAAATGCTTTTCTGTTGGCCAGGCACTCACACTGGCACCTGTTTCAGATAGGACCTTTAACACACTGTTTTCATTGAGTCCGTCTATTTGCGTCAGATCAACTCCTGTCATTCGGTAAAGTTCTCCTCGAACATCAAATTTTGGACTACTTTTCATTTTTGCTTTTTTTGACGGTGGAAGATCTCTTTTATCTCCTTTGGATTCCATTCTTTCAAGTTGTGTCTGGATGGCATTATCGCAAGCGGCAATTTTCTGTTGGTAGATATCATAAAGTTCCACCGTTTGCTTCAAGGAAAATAGGTGCTCTTCACGGTAGTGCCCCTCAAGCGAGGCTGCTATCTCTTTTTCACTCTTTTTACAGCGCCCATCTCGAAACTTGGCTAAAACTGTCGAATCTCGCTCTCCCTCAATGATGGCTCGGATAATTTTCATACCCGTCACCCCATCAATGTCACTGACCACATTATCTAAAAGCAAATTCATCTGGCGTAAGGCTTTTTGCATACGACGGATCTGATCCGATGACTGTTGCGTGAGCGTTTCACGCTGTCGCATATAGGTTCTTAAGGCAACGGTTTCTTCAGGTGGGCGAAAAGCCCCTTCCAGTAAACCATAAGTATGCAGTTGTTGTATCCACTGGCAATCCACTACATCTGTTTTACGCCCAGGAACATTTTTTATATGCCGCGCATTGACCAGTAATACAACTAAACCTCGCTCTTCAAGAATTTCATAAGCGGGAATCCAGTAAATACCCGTTGACTCCATGGCCACTGTTTGAATACCTATTTCCACCAGCCAGTCTGCCATTCGGTTAATATCCCCTGTGAAAGAGGAAAACTCTCGTACCGACTCATTATCAAGCTCTTCTGGAACAGCGACAAAATGACTCTGAGAACCAACATCAATCCCCGCAGCAAAAAGATTGACTTGTTCCAGATGTTTACGGATACGCTTTTTTTTCACCTGTTGACTTTTCCTCATGACTCTCACCTCTCATTAATTTGCAGATAAAGCATACGGGCATGGGGTTGTCGATAAATTTGCACTCTCTTGAACAGGATCGCTAAGCGTCACTAATGATTGGGTCGCGAACCCCTGACCACGCTACTCAACGGGCATTTAAGCACCAGTGTTTTTCCGGCCTTTGCTCCCGTATGCAACGATGATATTGTACTGTAGTTGGACATAGATGCTCTTTGTTACTCTATGATTGGTGGCTGGAACAGCCTGATTCGCTACTCTATAAAATACTATGTATTCCTTCGTAGATTAATGTATCAATAGCTGTGTGTGAAATGCGTTGAAAACATGATAAATCAAATAATATCAGGGGTAATATTCGGCAAATCCCGACTTAGTTGCCGAATTGATCTAGATATGACAAAGTATGATTTCTTTAAGTTATTGCTTTCTTTTTGAATGCAATCTAATAAAAACTATGTCCCTACTCAAACCATTAATAAAATCATGAACGACACAAAAAACAAACTGATCACCATGTTACAACTACAGGGTGAAATGAACTGCTGGGTGCATGAGAACTGGACTGATCAGGGGTTTGAATGGTATCGGGCAATCTGGATTGAAGCTTCAGAAATGCTGGAACATTACGGCTGGAAATGGTGGAAACACCAGCAGCCTGACCTGCCCCAGGTCAAGCTTGAAGTCATCGATATCGTTCACTTTTCACTCAGTATTGAATTACAATCCAGCAAACCACTCGAGGATATTGCCAAACAGGTCGCTGACTCTTTTACCCAACCCCGGGCAACAGAAGACATCAAAACAACTATCGAATTACTCGCCGAAGAAACACTAAAAGATCAAAGCGCCCACTTCGACATCATTGCCGGATTAATGCAACACCTCGGCATGGACCTGGATGAATTGTACAAACGCTACGTGGGTAAAAACGTTCTCAATATCTTCCGCCAGGATAACGGCTACAAAACTGGTGAATACACAAAGATGTGGAATGGACGTGAGGACAATGAATGCCTTGAAGATATTCTGGATACACTGGATGTAAACAGTGCATCTTACCGGGATGATGTTTATTCATCACTATCAAACCAATATTCAGCCGTTCAATAAAAGTGTGGAAATCATTACAACGTTTAATTGCTAGTATTCATTATAGAAAACAGTGTAGATGATAACCTGACAAGAACATTCAACGGAAAAACCTACGTTCCACTACTGTTTTCTGCTGATGCTAGCCGCTAGTAACATCTAGAAATTATCATTTAAATCGATTTTATTTTTGATTTTTTAATCACGAGTTTATGAATATACTTTTAGTTGAAAAAAATAAAATGACTCGCCCTTTATATTTATTTTTTGAAGGTATATCAGAAGGGCTTTGTATTAAGATATTTAATAAGTTTCAATCTTATGTGCAGTATGGAGATATTTATCATGGCAAGAATCTTAAAACATTAAATTCAAAAATATGGAAATATAAAGGCACTATTTATAAACTCAGAATTGACAATGGTAATGAATCAGCAAGGGTGCTTTTTGCTAAATCAAAAGATGGTAATTTAATAATTATTCATGCATTTTTGAAATCTACAAGAAAAACACCAGTCAAAGAAGCCCAACAAGCGATGAAAATGTATCGAACGCTAGAATGCCTTGAAACAATCAAATGGGATAAGCAATCAATACATTGCTAACAAAGCTAATTAACTCGGATCTTTTTTTTCTGCTGTGCTTCTCAAAATTTCGATTATTAGCAACGTTAATAAGCCTGTAAAAATTGACAGTAGCTGAAAGCTCATATAAATTTATCGTTGGTAATTTATTACTCAATCGCAAAGGAATTGCATATCTCTGTTATCACTTCCTTCAATCTGACAATACTTCAACTAATAATTAAAATGGAGAATATTTAATATGGAAAATATTACTGAAATTTACACGAGTAACAGCGCTTTTTTATTTCTTTGCGGTGTAATTGCAGCAAAATGGGGATTAGAACTTGGAGTATCACAGTTTCGGCAATTTTTATTATTTATTGCAGGCTGTTTATTTGGTCCAGTTATATTGGTATTACAGTATATTTATCTTGTTTATATGTACAAGGAACAAAATCGTTCAGGGCATCAATTGTTCTCACCTGCTTCACGAGATACATACAATAAAATAATTGAAGACAGGCAGCTTAACTCAACAGCAAAGACATAGGCTTCATACATACGTACGATAACTGACATACAAGGACATCAGCATATTGCAAAAGTAACTCACCATATTTGCTTTCGCAAAAGCCACTCCATTTTTTGTAACGGCTGATGTAAAACTCTAAATGTAATAAAAGGATATATTATGAATCAAAAAAACATCGACATTTTTCTAACAGCAAAGAAACAACAAAATAGGACTAATATACTAACTTTAGTTTCTATCACAGTATTGATTCTTTATACGGTATTATTATTCAACAATATTAACTACGAGTTCTTCGATATAATTGCTGTCAGTATTTTTATTATTGGAGTATTAGTTAGTTACCGACCATAAACTCTATCTTATTGAAATATAACAATAAAAGGGCTTAAAACGGTTGGAAATCAATAAAAACTCCAGTGAAAAATGTTATCATTATATTTCAAGCTATTGATTTATAACGAAAAACATCAAACAC
>JABHSO010000224.1 GCA_018669845.1 Gammaproteobacteria bacterium
ATCAACTGTAGCTGAGCTAATTGTTCTTGCCGCCCAGGAATTACCACTTAAAAATAAACAAATTCCAAAAATTAATAGTATTTTTTTCATAAAGGTAAAGTTAGTGGCTTTAAACAAGTTATTAGATTTAATAATTACTCATAAACAGTATAGTAGATTTAACCATAACTAGTTTCTGACAATGATTTTTTTAGCATTATCACTTTATTTTACTTTTTTCCGAGCTTCAAATGAAAATTGATGATTTTTTACACAACCTAATTGATAACCCTGATAGCATAGCTTTTTTGAGGGCAATTGAGATTATTGACAGCCAATATATATTTACCCCTACCAGGTTTACCAATGGCAATCAGCTCAATAAAGCTGGTCAGAACAACGGCAGCTGCAAAATTTTTGCCTTCGCAAAACTTCATAACCTTACTCAGCAACAAACCTTAAGCTGTTATGGAGATTATTATCGACACGATGTTCTGCAAAATCCTAATGCTGAAGATCATCAAAATATTCGCCAGTTTATTCAAAATGGTTGGAAAGGCATCAAATTTGATGGCGAACCTTTAACCCTCAGGTAAACTCTATTATCAACATAAAAGCTGATCTACATCAATTTTTCACTCTGACAGTCCCTCTAAACTAAATTTAGAATGATTTTCGGAGACATAATGGCCATTATTAGTTACATTCTTTTAACAATTCTCGCAATTGCTTTCACCATTGTCGGTCTGTACTTTCTAATATTAATCACCGGAAATGTTAAGCAGGGCCTGGTTGTTCGACAGCAACTGGCTAAACGAGTCGAGTCATTACGAATGACTGAAATGTTAAGTCGTCTGGGATTAGATTTTGACCAGTACCTACATACTGTTCCGTTAACTAAAGTCAGTGAAAGCATGGGAAAATGTGAATCCTGCCCTACCACTGAAGCCTGCGATCAAAAACTTATAGAGGAAAAACTGGAAATCATTGATATAGATTTTTGCCCCAATCAGGATTGCCTGGGACATTTCAAACAACAGAATGAGAAAGATAATTAAGTCATCACTCTACTTTGCAATCTCCCCTTTATCCCGCCATTAAACTTACACCGCTAAACTCTATTTGCTATCATAACTCCGAATAAATCTCGGGGGAGAAATCAATGTCACAACATTACGAAGGTAGCTGTCACTGTGGAGCAGTAAAGTTTTCTTACGATGGCGATAAAATAGAAAAAGGATTACGTTGCAATTGTTCAATCTGTTCACGTAAAGGGGCAATGATGACACCGGAAACTATCCCCATAGAAAATTTAAATATTGATGCTAAAAATGGGGTCCTGGGTTTGTATCAATTTGGTGCTAAAACAGCTAAACACTTTTTCTGTAAGAACTGTGGTATTTACACTTTTCATGAAACGGCTCGTGCCCCCGGACACTATCGAGTAAACCTTGGCTGTATCGATAAACTTGATACTTCCGAGTTTAATGTCGATGTCTTTGACGGAAAAAATCTGCTTTAACTATGGATTTATTAACTCAGGGTCTACTTGGAACAAGCATAGCTTTAGCCGTTGCAAAGCCCGATGAAATTAAAAAAGCAGGTATTATTGGCCTGCTTGCCGGACTGGCCGCAGATGTGGATTTTTTCATCCGTTCAAATTCTGACCCGTTGCTCAATCTGGAGTTTCACCGGCACTTCACTCATTCACTATTTTTCATTCCCATTGCCGCTCTGGTTCTCAGTGTCCTGTTATGGCCTTTCTTTCGAAAGCATCTATCATGGAAAAGAGTTTTTACCTATAGCCTGGCTGGCTACCTGTTAAGCGGTTTACTAGATGCCTGCACCAGTTACGGCACAAGACTTTTGTGGCCACTGAGTGAAGCAAAAATAAGCCTCAACATTATCTCTATCATCGATCCAATATTCACTATTTCACTTTTGCTGGGTGTTTTGTTAACCCTTAAAACAAAGCAAAAAATTTATATCTATCTGTTTCTAATCATTTCTTCCAGTTATATGACTTTGGGCTGGTTTCAACACAAGCAGGTTGAACAACTCAGTTTTCAACTGGCAAACCAAAGAGGACATCAGGTCGAACGCTCGATTGTGAAGCCAACTCTGGGCAACCTGTTTTTATGGCGTTCGGTGTATTTACATCAAAACACATATTTCGTTGATGCCATCCGGCTTAGTCCATTAACCGGACAATCCACAATATATGAAGGTGAGAGTATCAAGCGTTTTGATCCTGAAATACATAACTTAAAAATTGCTGCTGATTCTGTATTGCAAAATGATATAAAACGTTTTTCATCCTTTTCCAGTGACTACCTGGCCATAGACCCACAACAAAAAGACTTTATAATTGACGTTAGATATTCAAACCTTCCAAACAAAACCAGTCCATTATGGGGTATTCAAATTGAGCCTGATAATCCTGAAAAACATGCCTTATTTCAAATAAAACGGGACTCCAGTAAAGCAATCAGAGACGCTTTCTTAAACATGCTTTTTAACAATAATTAAACATTGAACTCAATTGACCTTACTAATTTAACATTGGGACTTATCCCGGTGTTATTGACTTTAGGCATTATGCTGCACTGGTCATTGTCTATAAAAACGGCAATGCTTTCGATATTCAGAATGCTTATCCAACTATTACTCATCGGTTATGCACTGACGTATATTTTTGGAATCAACAGCTCATGGCCAGTACTTTTGATTTTATGCCTGATGTTAGTTGCTGCCAGCTGGATATCCCTGAGCACCTTAAAACTAAATACCCCATGGTTATTTGGTTTCAGTCTAATTGCCATTTCTATTAGCGGACTTTTTACCCTGTTGATCACAACTCAGGGGATTTTACATGCTGATCCCTGGTACTCTCCTCAGGTTATCATTCCAATTGCTGGCATGATTTTCTCCAATTCGATGAATACCATCAGCCTGGCTGCAGAACGTTTTTACAGTGAATATAAACACAACCCGGATTATCTCAGCTGCCGTAACATCGCTTATAGAGCATCATTAATTCCAATCACCAACTCTTTACTGGCTGTTGGGTTAGTCTCTTTACCGGGCATGATGACCGGGCAAATATTATCCGGCGTATCACCGTTAATAGCGGTCAGGTATCAAATTATGGTGATGTTAATGATATTTGGTTCAGCAGGCCTTGCGGCTGCACTGTTTTTACACCTGATAAAAAATCAGATGAGGTTAGAGCACAATTAATCTAGTTCTGGTCATCACTCGCAACAACCACTTGATTACGACCACCTTTTTTTGCTTTATACATCGAAGCATCAGCTATATCTAGTAGTTTAGGCCAGGTTAAGCCATGAGCTGGAAAGGTAGCAACTCCGATACTAACAGTCAGGTTAACCTCTCCCTCATCTTCAAACTTGATTGTTTCTAGCTCAACACTCGTACAAAGTCGTTCAGCTAATTCTCTGGCTTTATCGAGTGACGTTTCTGGCAATAGCACAACAAACTCTTCCCCGCCAAACCTGGCTACTATGTCACTCTTACGAACTTCTCTCTTCATTATCCGGGCCAGGCTACCAAGAACAATGTCTCCTACGTGATGACCATACTGGTCATTAATGCTCTTAAAATGATCAATATCCAGAAAAAAAACAGATAACTCGTGTTTATAACGAACTGCTCTATTTAATTCTTCGATGACTCTTTCTTCCAGCATAGCTCTACTATTTAAGCCCGTTAAAGAATCATGTGATACTTGATATATTAATTCCTTTTCTAACAGTTTACGGTCATGAATTTCTTTTTTCAGATCCTGTCGTAATAACTTGATAGGCTGTTTCAGGGAGGTATGAACAACGGCTTCATATAATAGCCAGTAAGAGAAAAACTTGAAAAAGTGTCCTACCAGATTACTCACACCATACACGCTAACATAGAATGTAAATGCTAGCTCTGCAATCATAGTGAGAATAATTGCGGCAACCATCAGGTTTAAAATATAATTATCAATATGATTTTTCTGGTTCCATAAAAAAACCAGTGAAGATGCCAATAGCGCTATAATTAAATATTCACTGTAAATTTTAAAGCTTGTTAAACCCTTCCCTTCAATAAAAGCATCGGGAAAATTTCCAGTGAGGATTAATATCATAATGCCTCCTGCCACCACTCCAAATATAGGAATAGCTAACTCTCGTCTAATAGATCGAGTCAGGAAAATTGGTGCTGATATCAATATAAAAGCTTCAAGATAGCGAGATGAAATCCAGAACTGGGTTGCAGAATTAGCATTAGAAATGGCAACTAAATTCATCCCTTTATAAGCAATAGTGTGAATAAAATCCAACACCGCTACCCATAGATAACCAGAACCTAAATACATTAAAAAATGATTCTTAGAAACCGGGTAAGTTTGCCAAACGACAATGGATAACAATACAGCGACCAGAATGGAAAATAACTCTACTAGAGTATGAAATAGCAAGAAGTTAAAGAAACTGACAATTATAAGAAAACTTACCATTGAAAGCATAAGTGCCCAGTGAGCACCAGGAAGCCTGAAAGCTGTCAACACCCCTTGAACAAAGGATGTATCGTTTTGTAGATTTTTAAGTGTCGTGATTGCATATGCATTATTCTATGTTAAACCAATAGTAATACATTCCTTCTGAATTGCATATTGTAGTAAATCAATAACATCCCTGTCATTGATTAAATTTCTAAGATTTTTTTGCCTCATTTTTTCTTTTCGCAACAGCAGGTCTTTTACCTTTTCGCTTGGTGTGTTTTGGCTTAACTTTACGTTTAGATGAAATTTCCCCTTTGTTTTCACTAAAGGCCTTAATATTGATCGCTCTTCCTGCTACACGTGTTTTTTTCAAAGTTGCCAGCACTTCTCCAGGCATATCACCCGGTAAATCGACTAAGGTAAAATCTTCGTAAATATCAATATTTCCAATATAACAGCTATCTATTTCGGCCTCATTGGCTATAGCACCTACTACATTACCTGGTTTCACTTCATGCTGATAACCAACATCCAGTCTGAAACGCTGCATTTTGACATCGGGATAATCTCTTAAAGGTTTTGCATAAGGCACTAATTCCTTATCAGGACGATTTTGCTTATCGTTGCGTTCACCACTGAAACGACCTTCTTTATCCTTATGACCTCCAAAACGTTCACTTTTGGAAAATTCATTCGCTGAATCCCTGCCTCTGCCTGATCGCTCAGACCTTTCACCACGACGGCCTCTTTCTGCACGTTCAGGTCTGTCGCCTCTATTTCCTCTTTCAGAACGTTCTGCCCTGTCGCTGCGATCTCTTCTTGCTCTTTCCGGTTTATCAACCAATAGTAAAGGCTCATCACCCTGAACCATTTTAACCAGGGCTGCTGCAATAATTAGAGGATCCGATTCATTTTCACCTACGAATGACTGAATCAGGTCATGACATACAGATAAATCCTGTGTATCAATCGTTTCCTGAATTCTGTTTTTGAATTTTTCCATTCGTTGCGTATTGATAACCAATGTACTTGGCAAAGTATGTGGTTCAATTTTATGCTGTGCCAGTCTTTCAATACTGCGCAGTAAATGACGCTCCTTAGGAGTGACAAACAAAATAGCTTCACCTTCACGACCAGCTCGACCGGTTCGGCCGATACGATGAACATAAGATTCACTATCCTGTGGAATATCAAAGTTAACCACCAAAGTAATCCTTGAAACATCGATTCCACGTGCCGCTACATCGGTAGCAACAACGATATCAAGCGTTCCTTTTTTCAATCGGTCAATTGTACGTTCACGCATTTTTTGCGGAATATCACCATTCAATGCAGCAGATGAATAACCACGAGCTTCCAGTTTTTCTGTCAAGTCTACCGTTGCTGTTTTAGTACGAACAAAAATTAAAACCGCATCAAAATCCATACTTTCCAGAATTCGTGTTAACGCATCCAGTTTGTTGTAGCCAGTCACCTGCAGGTAACTTTGTTTTATAGTCGGGGCCGTTTGAGTTTTACCTTTTATCTTGACCACCTGTGGTTTATCAAGATATTTAGTGGCAACTCGTTGAATTGCCTGAGGCATGGTGGCCGAGAATAATGCAATTTGACGATCTTTCGGTGTTTTGTCCATAATCCACTCAACATCATCAATGAAACCCATACGCAACATTTCATCGGCTTCATCCAGCACAAGAGCCTGTAACTTATCCAGCTTCAGGGTTCTTTTGTTGATATGGTCCATGACACGACCCGGCGTACCAACGATAACCTGCACTCCGCGTTTTAGCTGACGAAGTTGAATATCATAGGACTGCCCACCATAAATGGGTAAAACATGAAAACCTTTAATTTCAGAAGCATAAGACTGGAATGCCTCAGCAACCTGAATGGCCAACTCACGAGTCGGTGCCAGCACCAGAATTTGCGGGCTTTTTAAACTCACATCCACCTGACTTAATAAAGGCAAAGCAAATGCAGCAGTTTTACCTGTACCGGTTTGCGCCTGTCCAATGATATCCTGTCCATCCAGTAACAGAGGAATACATTCCGCCTGAATAGGCGAAGGTGTCTCATAACCCAGTCGTGATAATGCTTTTAAAACAGAGACAGGCAGGTGTAAATCTTCAAATGAAGGGGAGGTTTGAGTGGACATGGAGTTCAGGCCGGGAAAAAGGGCACGGATTATAACAGAAAATTAGTAAAATAGCTTATTATAAAATACTAAAGATATACTCAATTTCACCATTAATTTCTATAACAGACATGCCAGAACCCTTAAAGAATCTGTACACCACAGCACTAATTAATCAACTGGCTTCATGCCTGCAAAAGCAACACCCAAAATTTGACAGTCAAGCCTTTATATCTGCAATTTTCAACGATCAATGGGCAAATTTTGAATTAAAGCAACGCATGCAGCATATCACTTTAAATCTGCATCAATTTTTAGATGTAGACTATCTTCAAGCCCTACCCACACTCATCAATTGCAGCAGACAGTTTAATGGCTTCGAAACCATGTTCTTCCCTGAATATGTTGAGCTATTCGGAATGCATGAATTTAAACCTTCCATGTCAGCTCTTGAAATCATGACGCAATATTCTTCGTCAGAATTTGCTATACGCCCATTTATTATTCAGCAACAAGATCAATCCATGTTGCAAATGCTAAAATGGAGCTCCTCCAAAAATCATCATGTGAGACGGCTGGCCAGTGAAGGTTGTCGCCCCCGTTTACCCTGGGCTATTTCATTACCCGTGTTCAAAAAAGACCCTTCTACTATTTTCCCTATTCTCGAAAACCTGAAAAATGATGAAAGTGAATATGTACGACGTAGTGTTGCTAATAACCTGAATGATATTTCAAAAGATAATCCTTCTCTGGTTTTTGAAAGAGCTAAAAGCTGGAAGGGACAATCTAAAAATACTGACAACCTTATTAAACATGGCTGCCGCACACTGCTTAAACAGGGGCAACCTGAAGCGCTTTCTTTATTTGGTTTTAACAATCCAGAGCATATTACCGTTAACAATTTCAGCTGTGAAAGCAGTGTGAATACTGGTGATTATCTGGATTTCCAATTTAACCTGAATTCCAGTAAATCATTGGGACGCTGCCGTATTGAATATAAAATTTACTTTCAAAAAGCAAATGCTTCACTATCAGCTAAAGTTTTTAAAATAAGTGAAGCAGATATTTCGCAAAACCATAAACAAATTAAAAAGCGACATTCATTCAAAATGATCACCACCAGGAAGTATTATCCCGGTTTACATCAACTTGAAATCATTGTGAATGGACAAGCTATGGATAAAAAAGACTTTTATTTGATTTGATTTAAATGTTACTTGAGCCCTTTGGGTGCGCCGTGCGCCGCACGCACCATGAACATTGGCATCATTCGAATTTGGTGCGCACGGCGCACCCTAACAGAACCTTTCTATTTTTAATGAGGGAATTTTAAAAACTGCTCATAGACATTTTCGTCATGGACGTCCAGCATAAGCTGAACAGAATCTCTGTAAGCTCTTTTTTCTGTTTTATCAGAAGGGAATTTGTTCGAATACTGCTCGTTGCCATCCATGGCCTCCCAGCATAAGCTAAACAGAATCTCTGTAAGCTCTTTTTTCTGTTTTATCAGAAGGGAATTTGTTCGAATACTGCTCGTTGCCATCCATGGCCTCCCAGCATAAGCACATCCATGTGCAAAAAAAACGGCCAGTTAAAAAACTGGCCGTACAATGTCAGCTGAATGAAACTAATCACTCTACATAACCAAAGGAGGACATACATGTAAAAATAACATTTTAGAAGTAACGGCCTGGTCAGCCTTGCTGACGTAAACTGAGAACAGCTGTATCACAATCTTCTAACTTTGTTAACTCTTACAGTATTATATATAGGACACTCTCAACAGAATTCCACCACAAAAGATGAAAAGCAGTATTTAATCGATAAGCGGTTGTTAATATTCTATTTTACTAACTCTGATTATTTTTCAGCCCAAAATTACTAACCAGTGAGGAGACCATATCTAATTTATCAACGGTCAACTAGTTGATTTTAAAATCAGCTATAGAAACAGAAATTTCAGGGCGCGGATCTGTCGCAAGGCCCATTTCAAATAAAATCGTTTCCGCCAGATCAAGTTCGTCCTGCTGCAAATGAGGCAATAATTGCTCACATATCTGCATGACCAGCAAAAGCCCATCTTTCTCTGCCTGTTTATCCTGAAGTGATTGAGCATTCTGAAAAAGTAGCTGAATATACTTTTTCATCTCACTTAACTGCTGTGATGACTCTAGCTGCTGGAACTCTTCAGTGAAATTAATTTCCAGAGTTCTTTTATTCTGCACATCATCATCAACAATGCTGATTGCTAGTGGACCTTCAATTTTCATTACTGTTTTCTGCCTTAATGTTAAATCTGCTGATTACTATTAAAGTGCTATTCCAGATTCTAAAGTTAAAATATTTTTAGACAGGCGTGGCATCCCTCTTTCACTTATTAAATCCAGCAGGATAGCGCCATCGGTTGCCGATAAACCATGACTCCCCTGCACCACATAACTGGTAGCCCGGAAACGTAAGCTATACACATTTTCTAAAAACTGGCTATCCTGAGAAACTATAAAATCACCACCCTCTGGAGACTGCTCATCCCTGACGATAGAAATATATTCTGCTTCGGGGTGAGGCTGCCGGTTCAACCAGTATAAAAACCGATGTGGCATTTCTGGTAACAGGTCACTGTAAAGCCCTTGAGAACGATTGATAGTACTTGCTCCCACCATTGGAGCAATCCATGCCAGTGGGCTATTTCCAACTAATTTACCGAGTTCAGCTGAATCTGTTCCCAGATGCGGACTGGCAATACTAACTAGCATATTAATTTTGAGCTCTGGTTTTGTGACCATCACATAGCGAGCCAATACACCACCGGCTGAATGCCCAACCAGAATAATTTCCTGTTGCGGATAATATTCTCGTAATTTTTTAAGGTATGCGGTTAAAAAATAAGCCTGATTTTGTATTGAAGACTCTGTGGGCAAAGATACTCGATAGAATTTATGCTCTGAAGGTGGCCTTGCTCTAAGTGCAACAGGCACTATCAACCTGGCACCTTCACTGGCATAAATGAATTCACCTGCATAATTCCAGCCATTATTATCCAACTGCTGAGCAATACCCGAGTCAGACCAGCTGGTAGGCTGCCCAAGATAACCCTGGATCAACACTAGCTGTTTAGCAAAAGCCTGTGATGAAACCAGTAAAAGCAGTGAAAATAACAGTGCACGCATGACAAATCCAAAAATACTTTAGTGAAGTGAAGGCATAGAAGGTTTTCCTGCCTTTATTTCTTTTTCGGTCGCGTCACGAATATCATGAATCATCACTTTAAAGGTGATATTTTTTCCTACCAAAGGATTATTTCCATCAATAGTTAAAAGTCCGTCTTCAATTTTTGTCACGGTAAATGACTTAACTTCATCCTGATCATTTTTAAATTCTACTTCAGCTCCTACTTGATGGAACTGTGGGGGCACATTCTCTATTGAATCGGTAAAGATAAGTTCAGGATCGGCTTCACCAAAGGATTCAGCTGGTGACAAACTCACTTCTATTTCATCACCAATCGCAGAGCCTTCCATCGCTTTTTCCACTTTATCGAACATACGCTGTTCGCCACCATGGATGTAACCCATCGGAATTTCTACCTGTTCCAGCACATCACCTGCATCAGAATCGACAATGGTATAACTAAACATGACATGCTTTTTATTTGCAACGCGTTGATCTGACATTCATTTTCTCCAAATTGATTGGGTTAGTTTAACAGAACATGATTTGCCAAAGAATTCTGTTTTTTATTTTTTATGGTTGCTGTTGGTGATGCACATGCCGCACCCTACAAAAACCAATAACCTTAACCTTAACCTTCGTAGGGTGCGCCACACGCACCACTTCCCGGCTTTTTATTGTTACTTCCTGAACGAATACTGCTCGCTCCCCTCCATTCCATTTCTACCATTTTAGATAATTTCGTGCGACCGCCATGAATGGCGGAAGTGTCGGGAATGCAGGAGCATTTTACCGGCCAAAAAAAAGACGGGCCTAAAGCCCGTCAAATAATCACCAAGAGGATAAAACTGGTTAAAAACTAACCCAGGTCGTTTCAAAAGGAGGAGGAACGAAACGACCTGAGTTAGTTCCCTGAAGAGTCAAACCCTTCAGGAAACCTAAACCAAATAATTAATTTCTAATTACTTAGCAACTTCAACTTTTGCAGCAGGAACAGCAGCTACTGGAGCAACAGGTGCTTGAGGAGCATAACCGTACTGAGGAGCATAACCGTAACCGTTGCTACCACTGTTTCCGTAGTAGTTACCATTTCCGTTTCCGTAGTAGTTTCCGTTTCCGTCAAAGTTACCGTTTCCGTAACCGTTACCATTCCAATCAGTGTTTCCGTCCATTTCTGTATCCATATCAGCTTTAGCACGACCTTTAAAGCTCATTGAGAAATCCATCTCGCCTTCGCCATTTCCACGACCAGCACCACGACCAGCACCACGACCGTTTCCTTCACCGCGATATTCGCCAGTTCCGTTTCCGTAAGTGTTTCCGTAGTAGTTACCATTTCCGTAACCGTTACTGTTATTGTTGTTATCGCCGAAAAAAGGCATATCCCAAGAAGCTTGAGCAGATGTAGCAGCGATTAAGATTGCAGCAGCAGTGATGATTTTTTTCATGACATTAAGTCTCCAAAAAGTTTTAAATTAAATTAGTTAAATTCGATGAAGTGAACTATATTAGCAATTACTTATATAGTCAAGCATTAATTTATCAGTAAATATTAATATACTTATAACTTCTTGTTTTATCGAGAAAAAATAATTGCTTAAATTTCGAGCTTAAGCTGGCTGAAGATTTGCATAAGCCAACATCAGCCATTTACTACCAGCAGATTCAAAGTTAACCTGCACTCTTGCCTGGCTTGTCTGTCCTTCAATATTGATAATTACACCAGTACCAAACTTTGCATGGCTAACACGCTGCCCGACAGAAAGCCCGACATCCCGCTCAATTTGCTGTTTGCTCACAGTCTTTGTTGTTTGATAAACAGGTCGGGTAAATTGCGCCTTGGGACGAATCTCTTCAACTAGTTCAGCGGGTAACTCTTTCATAAACCGGGATACTTTATTGTAACTGTCGTTTCCATACAGACGCCTGACTTCAGCACTGGACACAATCAGCTGTTCCCTTGCCCGGGTAATGCCCACGTAACAAAGTCGACGTTCTTCTTCCATTCGACCCGGCTCTTCTGCTGAACGCTGATGTGGAAACAAGCCTTCTTCCATACCGACCATAAAGACCAGAGGAAATTCCAGACCTTTAACTGAATGCATGGTCATCAACTGCACACATTCTTCCCATTCATCTGCCTGCCCTTCACCTGCTTCCAGAGCGGCATGAGCCAGAAAAGCATCAAGATCCGTCATGTCTTCAATTTCAGAATTGTTTTCCATTTCAAAGCTTTTTCCAGCTCCGATCAATTCCTGCAGGTTTTCCCGTTTTGTTTCTCCTTTTTCTGTTTTATCCTTTTCAAAATGAGCTTTTAAACCAGAGCTTTCGATACAAAGCCTGATTTGTTCAGATAACGATAATATTTTGCTGTCTGCCTGAATTTTTGTAATCAGATCGATATAGCTGGAAACCCCGGTTTTAGCACGAGCCGTTAATTGACTGGTTTCTACTAGTTCCAGGGCAGCAGACCACAGCGATACATTCTTACTTCTAGAGTATTCCCTGACCAGATCAACTGACTTTTGACCCAGACCACGTGGCGGATGATTAATGGTGCGTTCAAAAGAAGTATCATCCTGCGGATTACTGGTCATACGAAGATATGCCAGTGAATCTTTTATCTCAGCCCGTTCGAAGAAGCGTAATCCACCATAAACGCGATAGGGAATACCCCTGGCAACCAGGTATTCTTCAAACTGGCGTGACTGGGCATTGGAGCGATATAAAACGGCCACATCATTTCGACTACGCCCCTGATCCTGCCAGCTCTGTATTCGGTCTACGACAAAACGGGCTTCATCTTTTTCATTGTATGCATTGTAAAAAAGAATCGGGTCTCCTTCCTCACCATCCGTCCATAACTCTTTACCCATGCGCCCCAGATTGTTTTCAATCAATGCATTCGCAGCCTTCAAAATGGTAGAGGTAGAACGATAATTCTGTTCCAGGCGAATTATTTGAGTCGCAGGGAAATCCCGTTCAAAATGCTGGATATTTTCAATCTTCGCACCGCGCCAGCCATAAATAGACTGGTCATCATCACCTACTACAAAAACAGGGGTATGAGGACCGGCCAGCAAACGTAACCAGGCATATTGAATCGCATTGGTATCCTGAAATTCATCAACCAGAATATGCTGAAAACGTTTCTGGTAATGATCTCTTAAAGCATCATTATCTCTAACCAGCTCCAGCGAGCGTAACAGTAACTCGGCAAAATCGATAACTCCGGCACGCTGACACATCTCTTCATAGGTTTTATATACCTGAACCAACTGCTGTTTGATTTTGTCGTAGCCGGCATCAACATGTGCAGATCTCAGGCCATCATCTTTACATTGATTGATAAACCACTGAGCCTGTTTGGGTGGCCAGTTGGTATCATCCAGTTCGAGTTGCTTATGAACTCTTTTGACCATGCGAAGCTGATCATCACTATCCAGAATTTGAAAAGCCTGCGGCAATTTTGCTTCCTTCCAGTGAGCACGCAACATTCGGTGCGCCAGTCCATGAAAGGTTCCCACCCACATGGCAGCCGCTGAAATCCCTAAAATTTGCTCAACCCGACCACGCATTTCTTTAGCTGCTTTATTGGTAAAAGTAACTGCAAGCACACTGAAAGGAGAAAGACCGTTTACTTCACAAACCCAGGCAATACGATGAATTAACACACGGGTTTTACCGCTACCGGCACCCGCAAGTACTAAAATTGGTTTAGGTTCAGCAGTAACAGCCTCTCGTTGATGATCATTGAGAGAGTCTATGATGTGGGAAACATCCATTATTATTTTGCGAAGTAATGTAAACCGCGCATTGTAACAGCTGAAGGAAAGTGCCTATATAAAAATATCGACCAACTGTCCCTGACGCGGGTTTGAAGAGTCAGAATTTATATAACTGGAAATTGCACCCTGGTTGGCAGGATCAATCGACTGTGTATAAGGATTTTGATTGCGATCATCAAAGGCAGCTTCTTCAAGAATTTCACCCTTAAAGATATATTCAACCGTTTGTTGACGATTTTTGTGTTCAGACTCAAGCTTACGTTCTGATAGCGGCTGTCGATTATCCGACAGGCTCTGATTCAGTGGACTTGATGGAGCAGGAAGAAGATTACCCGATATTTGCATGACTAATTTCTACAAACACAACCTTGTTGTTTAATGTTATCGGGCGAATGACTAATATTAATGAATTAAACAACAAATACCAGAAAAATTTCTACGAAGTACCCTTAAGCAAATCAAAAAACTAACACATTAAATATGCTTTATCATCTGCAAACACGGATTATCTTCTCCCCATATGTCAGGAAAATCTTCTAAAGGAACAAAACCCATTTTTTTATAAAATTTTAATGTCAGAAGGTACTCAGCATTATTTCCTTTTGGGCTAAGTGTTTTTACCTGAACAAATTTAATCCCTTTTTTCTGCAAGTCTGTTTCTATCAATTGATACAAATGGCTACCAATGCCCTGGCCGTGGAAATCTGGTTTTATGCCTAAAACATACAAGTCAGCACTTTGCTCAAAATGATGTTTAATTGAGAAAAAACCAACCAGATCTTCTTTATACCAGGCAGTATAGGTATCCAGGTTTTCTATTTGTTCCAGATACTCCATTAAAGACTCTTCAAGCCCAAACCATTTTGGCAACAAGCGTAAAACTGACTCACAGCTTTTGCTCAAACCTCTGGCTGCAAGCCTGTAATCTATTTGTTTCATTGAGTTATCCATAAGCTGCTATTTTAAGCTCTCAATATAAAAACGATGGGGATTAACCTTAACGCCAGCTGACTATTGCATATATTCATGCAGTTTTACAGGGTCTACTTCCAGTTATCGGCTGCCTGCTGATCACTTTCTTTGAATTCAATCCATTGCTCTCCCTGTTTTGTTATTTCCTTTTTCCAGAATGGTGCCTGTGTTTTGAGGTAATCCATTAAAAATTCACAGGCATCGAAGGCTTCTTTTCTATGCGCTGAAATTACCACCACCATAACAATATTTTCTGCCGGTTTTAATTGTCCCACTCGATGAATAATTGCGAGATCATCTATATCCCAACGCTTCATGGCCGAATTTGAAATTTCTTCCAATGCTTTTTCGGTCATTCCCGGATAGTGTTCCAGTTCAAGGGCTAGCAGATTTTGATCCGGTGACTGGTCACGCACCATTCCAGAAAAGGTCACTACTGCTCCAATATCTTTGCGATTACTACAAAGCTCACTGGTTACTGCTGATACATCAAAATCTTCCTGTTGAACTGAAATTAGCATTTAGCCACCCGTGACAGGAGGGAAAAATGCAATTTCATCTGCATTATTAATTTCGGTCTGATCATTCGCCATCTTCTGGTTGACTGAAACCAGCAGTGAAGTATCGCTGCTAAATGAAGCTTTCCAAATTGCACTACGATCTGACAACATGCCCTTTAGCTCGGCAACATTTGTGACAGTTTCCGGTAGATCAAGCTGCTCCTTAGCAGAATCTAGGGTCTCTCTCAAGCTTGCAAAATATAGTAAATTAGCCATGTTTACTCCAGAATATCTTTAAAAGACATATAGTTAACCTGATCTCCAGATGTGACTGAAGTGTTTTCAGCAATATCTATAAAACCATCTGCCCAGCTGGTGGACATTAAAACACCAGAGCCCTGATTAGGGTACAGGCTGGCCTGTAACTGGTTATTGTTATTACGCGTTATTTTTGCACGGGTAAATTCTCGTCTTCTATCAGGTGTTGGCCATTCAAAATTAGCAGTGACCTGAGTCGACTCTGTATAGATCTTAGAACGACCCTGTAATTTTTTGATGAACGGAGCGACAAATAAACAAAATGTAGCGAAAGCAGAAACAGGGTTACCCGGCAAACCCATAAAGGCCGTATCATTTACGATACCAAAAGCCAGCGGCTTTCCTGGTTTGATTTTTAGGCGCCACATGTGCAGTTCACCAAGTTTCTCCAAAGCAATACGCACATGATCTTCTTCACCAACAGAAACTCCACCACTGGTAATCACCAGATCGGTTGTTTCGGTGGCTTTCAAAATAGCCTCGGTAGTTTGATCAAATGTATCACCAACGATGCCAAGATCCACAATTTCACAACCCATATTTTGTAGCAGTCCCGTTAAGGTATAACGATTTGAGTCATAGATTTTACCCGGCCCTAATGGCTTGCCCGGCTCTACAAGTTCGTCACCGGTAAAGAAAATACCAACTCGTACTTTTCTTGTTACCTGAAAGTGATCTGTTCCGATAGAAGCTGCCAGCCCCAGATCCTGAGCCCTTAATCTTGTACCTTTAGTTAAAATGGTCTGGTTTTCTGAAATATCTTCTCCAGCTGCCCGAATATTCTGCCGGAGTTTCACTTCAGCATCGAAAGACATGGAATCGCCTTCAGCCTCAACCTGCTCCTGCATAATAACCACATCAGCTTCTGCCGGCACCACAGCACCGGTGAATATCCGCGCAGCTGTACCTGTTGCAACCGGTTCTCCAACTTCACCAGCTGGAATTCGCTGGCTCACGTTAAGCGTGGTTGTTCCACCCGCATTCACATCACTCAAACGAATTGCATAACCATCCATTGCAGAATTTGCTGCTGGAGGTACATTAATGGCTGATTTTATATCTTCAGCTAAAGTCCGGTTCAGAGCTTCTGTCAAAGAAACTGAATCATTACCTTCAACCGTATTAGCGAAGCTGAGTAGATTTTCCAGAGCCTGATCATAGGGAATTAAATCAACTTTTATAGTATCGCAACCGCAGTCACCTGATTCACATCCAGACATGTTAAACCTCCAGAAAACGCGGCATCATTTCAACCAGATTACAGGGCTTGTGACGCATATCCAGTTGATCTTCAATAATACCGTCCCAGCCATCTTTACAAGCGCCCGGTGAACCCGGCAGACAAAAAACAGGGGTGCCATTTGCCAGACCGGCTAATGCTCTGGACTGAACAGTGGATGTTTTGATTAACTTGTAAGACAGGCTACGAAACAATTCACCGAAACCTTCAATATTTTTATCGAACAACGGGGTAACTGCTTCAGGCGTAATATCGCGACCCGTCAGGCCCGTACCACCGGTCGTTATTACCGCCTGAACTTCAGGGTCTGCAATCCAGCCAGACAGAACGGCTCGAATCTGGTAGCGATCATCCGGCACTATCAGTTTTTCAGCAAGCTGATGACCTGCGTTTTCTAACCGGGTAATCAGTGTATTACCCGAAGTGTCATTTTCATCGGTACGCGAATCTGAAATCGTCATAATCGCAATTTTTAGCGGAATAAATTCCGCATTTTTTGAATCTGCATGTCCCATATTGTTATCTTCTTTGAGTTTACTTTGAGGTTGTTTTGATGGTGTTTTGAAAGCTGGTTGTCATCCCATCATGAACGGGATCAAACCTCACTTCCAAAAATAAGGAAGCCTTTATCCGCCAGTAAGAGCCATCAGGCGTACTACCTGACCCGGCTTTTCATTAAATTCGTGACGTGCTGGTTTTTTCGCAATGGCATCAATGATGGCCTGTTTTAAATCATCATCAGAAATACCAGCACGTAATAATGGTCTTAATTCAAGCTTATCATCCTGTCCCAGACAGAGGTATAACGTGCCATCCACGGAAATCCTGACACGATTACAGGATTCACAGAAGTGTTGTGAGATAGGCGTGATAAAACCAATTTCAAAGTCGGTACCATTAATACGGTAATATTTAGCGGGCCCGCCGCCCGTCATAATGCCGGGAACCAGATCAAACTGCTCATTGAGACGCTCTTTAACCGTTTCCAGACTTATATATTGATCACTGGCATCACGCCCCGGAGTTCCCATCGGCATGGTTTCGATAAAACGCAGGGTAAAATCATTTTCCATGCAATATTCAAGAACATGCTGGTAATCATCCAGACTGGTGTCTTTCATGACGACCATATTTACTTTAATAGGATTGAAACCCACTTCTTTGGATTTTTTCAATCCCTCTAATACTTCTTTTAACTTTCCGCCACCGGTTATATCTGCAAACTGACCTTCATGCATGGTATCCAGGCTGACATTGATTCGACGAATGCCCGCCTGATATAAATCTTCAGCCTGTTGGCCGAGCAAAGTTGCATTGGTTGAGAGTGATAAATCATCTATTCCCGGTAAACTTGATATTCTTGAAGCAAGTTCTGAAAGGTTTTTTCGAACCAGAGGTTCACCGCCAGTCATACGAATACGATTAACACCCAGTTCACCAAAAGCTTTAATAACACGTTCGATTTCATCGAAATTCAACCAGTTTTCAGGGGTTTCAAAATCTTTGAAGCCTTTTGGAAGGCAGTAGAAACAACGTAGATTGCATTTATCGGTAACAGATAAACGTACATATTCAATTTTTCGGCCGAAGGGATCAACCAGTTCTTTTTTTATTTGGGGGGTGTCAGTGGAATTCATAAGTCTCGGTATCAATCGACAGATTCAAAATAGATTCAAATGTCGAAAAGTAAAAGTTAAGTCAGAAGCATTGCCTGTTAGATAATTGCGGCCAGTCTACCAGCTTAGACCTCACTTAACATGACCTTTATCATTTAAGCACTATTTTTATGCCCTCATAAACATAAAATACCCAGTAACATAAACGACTTACATATTTCAGAAATCATGAATAACTTTATTTTTTCTTTTCTGAAAACTCCTCAGATAATCTTAATTTCTGCCTTTCTTTGGTAACACTCCAGCGGATAGCCGATTCAATACAGTTGATTCTTTCTTTAAATTACTCAATATTTTACGAGTGTGAAAACAGCTATACAAACTGGTAAAATCAGTAGACAAAACATCCACAGCACTCCTTGTCTTTTTGCTAGATTCAAGGTCCATCCACGCCACTTTTGTTTTTTAGGAACCCAAACCCTGCTATCCTTTTTACTATAATAAAATATTAAATACCGCCAGTTATTAGTGCTGGCCCATTCGTTTTCATTAATGTCCTGTTGTGTCATGATTATCCTCTTCAATTAATATCCTTTATTTTTTTCCTGATTATTTAATATTATATAGCCCATCTACCCAACATCAGAATATTCAACCTTATAACCAATCCAGTTATCCAATAACTGTTGTCGTTGTATCGATTCAGATTCCTGCATTAATATCTCTGCTAATTGTTCAGCCTGGGAAAACCAGCATTTATCACGAACCAGATCAACTATTCTGAAACTGGCTTCTCCGGTTTGCCGGGTTCCCATCACTTCACCAGCGCCTCTAATTTCCAGATCTTTTTCGGCAATAATAAAACCATCCTGATGGTTACGAATAACTTCCAGCCGATTACTCACCTGTTTTGATAAATCACTTTTTACCAGTAATAAACAAAAACTTTCAATGTTACCCCGGCCTACCCGGCCGCGTAACTGGTGAATTTGTGATAACCCAAGGCGCTCTGGATTTTCAATAATCATGATGCTGGCATTAGGTACATCCACACCTACTTCTATAACGGTTGTGGCAACCAGCAACTGCGTAGTTCCATCTTTAAAGCCATTGATAACCAGTTCTTTCTCAGCGGCTTTCATGCGCCCATGCACAAGCCCTATTGAAATTTCAGGAAGCTGTTTGTGTAAGTTTTCAAAGGTCAATTCTGCCGCTTCACATTGCAATACCTCTGATTCTTCAATCAAAGTGCAAACCCAGTAAATTTGCTGACCTTTGGCACAGGCAGTTCGTACCGAATTGATCAAGTCATCACGTTTTGATTGCGCAATGATGGATGTTTTCACCGGTGTTCGGCCTGGTGGTAACTCATCAATTTGAGAATAATCCAGATCAGCATAAACCGACATGGCCAGGGTTCTTGGAATTGGGGTCGCAGTCATAATGAGCTGATGGGGCATGATATTTTCATCCGCTTTTTTTTGTAATGCCTGTCTCTGATCTACACCAAAGCGGTGTTGTTCATCAATAATTATCAAACCCAGAGAATTAAATTTCACACTGGCCTGAAACAGCGCATGTGTTCCTACAATCATTTGTGCTTCACCTGAAGCAATCAATTGTTCTTTTATGGCTCTCTTTTTACCTTTATCTGCACCCATCAGACTGGTGACTTTTATTCCCAGAGCTTCAAACCACAATGAGAAATTTTTAAAATGCTGTGAAGCCAGAATTTCTGTCGGTGCCATTAAAGCACACTGATAACCTGATGCAATTACTGGCAAGGCCGCCATTGCCGCAACGATGGTTTTACCACTTCCTACATCGCCCTGAATTAACCGCATCATGGGCTGATTGATTTTAAAGTCATGCATAAGTTCAGCAATAACTCTGTGCTGAGCATTAGTTAGCTCAAATTCCAATCCAGATAGCAATTGCTGCTGATAGTGCTCAGAAGGTTTTATCGATGGACATTTCAAACGCTGTATTTGCTGTCTTCTCTGCAATAAACTTAACCGGTGAGCCGTTAACTCTTCAATAATAAAGCGTTGCTGTGCGGGGTGTTGAGTTGCCTGGATTTTTATTACATCACCTTGATTTCTCGGGTTATGTAATATTTGAAGTGCCTGAGTGACCGAGGGTAAATGATTTGTTTCAACCCATTGCAAAGGTAAAGTTTCAGTCAAACCCTGCTGTGATAACTGAGTGATCAGTTGCAACATAATTTTGCGTAAACTTAACTGGTGCAAACCATCAGTCACCGGATAAACGGGTGTTAGAAATGAGTTTAATGGAGGGGGCTGATCAGGATCTATTTTTTCATATTCCGGGTGCACCATTTCAATGGAACCCATAACCATTCTGGCTTCACCAAAACAGCGTATCCAGTTTCCTTTTTGCAAATTGTTTTGCTGACTGGCACTAAAATTAAAAAAGCGCAGAGTTAAAATTCCCGTTCCATCTGAAAGTTTAACCATCAAGATTCGTCGACTTCGACCCTGACGACGAAAGCTAACACCCGATTGTAAAATTTCAGCCTGAATTAAAACTCGCTGCCCTGGCTGAATCGAGCCCAAAGCTGTTAGCAGGGTTCGATCTTCATAACGTAGCGGCAAATGAAACAGCATTTGCTGCTTATTATTAATTCCAAGTCTCGCCAGTTTTTCTTTTAACTTTGGACCCACTCCTTTTAGAGTAGATACGTCTTCCTTGCTCCAATCATCCATGGGAGGCATTATTAAGGATTAATCCACAACCATCACAGCATCCATTTCCACACCGACACCTTTTGGTAATTCTGATACACCAATCGCTGCGCGAGCAGGATATGGCATTTCAAAGTACTGAGCCATAACTTCATTAACCATGGGAAAGTTTGATAAATCTGTTAGAAATATATTCAATTTTACTATGCTCTGCAAATTACCACCCGCTGCTTCACAGACTGCAGTAAGATTCTTAAATACCTGGACTATTTCTGCCTGAATACCGCCATCAACCACTTCCATGGTTGAAGGATCTAGTGGGATCTGTCCAGACATATAAACAGTATTATCAACTTTCACTGCTTGTGAATATGTACCAATTGCAGCAGGTGCTTTATCTGTAGATATTATTTCTTTTTTCATATGATCCTCTTGACGGGTTAAGTTCTGAGTATTTTATTCACGGCTGGCAATGCACGCATTTTTTTAATTATTCTGGCCAGATGAATTCTATCTCTCACTGTTAAGATAAATTCGGTAGTTGTGATCAGTCCATTTTTTTCCGATTGATTAACTTGCTCAATGTTGGATGACATATCGGATATGGTTGCAGCCATTCGAGCCAGAGCACCACGCTGATTATTCACTTCGACCCTAATGCCGGTTTGAAATTCACCCTCAACATGCTCTGACCACTGCACATCCTGCTTTCGATTACTGTGCTGAGGATCATTCATATTTTTACAATTAAACCGGTGTACTACCAGACCTCTACCCTGTGAAAAATGCGCAACAATATGATCTCCCGGCACAGGCTTGCAACATTTTGCATAGGAAACCACCAGGCCTTCAGTTCCTTTAATCGGTAAAGGTTTACCCGTTGCATCAAGCTGGGTAACATCTTCATCATCCTGTTCATCTAGCAGTGCCTTAACCACCAAACTGGCACTTCGATTACCCAGTCCAATTTCGGACAGCAAGTCTTCATATTCTTTTAATCTGTATTTCTCCAATACATGGCTGACCTGACCGGGTTCAAGCAAATATTCCTTTCCTACCTGCTGGTTTATGGCCTGTTGCAATAACCTTTGTCCAAGCGTTTCTGCTTCTTCCTGTTGGAGAGACTTCAAAAAATGACGAATATGCGTTCTTGCTTTAGCGGTAATCACATAATTCAACCAGCTCGGGTGTGGGCGCGACTGCTCAGACGTGATAATTTCAATAAGCTGACCGTTGTAAAGTTTTGAACTTAACGGACTCATTCGCCGATCGATGCGTGCAGCCACACAGGTATTACCAATATCAGTATGAACTGCATAGGCAAAGTCCACCACGGTAGCGCCTCTGGGCAGTTTTTTTATATCACCCTGTGGTGTAAAAACATAGATTTCATCCGGGAAAAGATCGACTTTGACACTTTCCAGAAATTCCAGAGAGCTTCCAGCTTTTTGCTGCATTTCGAGCAATCCCTTTAACCATTCCAGTGCACGAGTTTGCGCTGTTTCAGTACTAGTCTCTTTACCTTTTTTGTATAACCAGTGTGCAGCAATGCCCGATTTAGCTACCCGCTCCATCGCTTTCGTTCGAATTTGAATCTCTATCGGCACACCATGCGGCCCAAACAAACTGGTGTGCAAAGATTGATAACCGTTGGCTTTCGGAATAGCAAGGTAATCTTTAAATTTACCAGGAATCGGTTTATACAAATTATGCATAACCCCTAAAATTCGGTAACAATCATCAACTGAGTTACACAAAATTCTTACACCATAAACATCGGATAATTCCCTGAAGTTGATTTTTTTCTCCTTCATTTTACGATAAATACTATAAATATTTTTTCGTCGATGTTTTACTTTAGCCTTAATTTCAACCACTTTGAGACGATTTTTAATGGCCGTCTCAATGGTTAAAAAGATTTCTTTGCGATGTCCAACGACTTCTTTACAGGCATTTTTTAGTGCTCTGTAGCGCATCGGGTAAGCATTTTTAATGGATAAATCCAGCAGCTCATGACGTAAATTATAAATGCCAAGCCGGTTAGCAATCGGCGCATATATTTCTATCGTTTCTTTCGAGATTCGTCTGCGTTTATCTGCCCGCATCGCGCCCAATGTACGCATATTGTGCAAACGGTCTGCCAGCTTAATCATGATGACGCGAATATCTTTAACCATGGCCAGCAGCATTTTGCGAAAGTTTTCTGCCTGCTGCTCGGCTTTTGACACCGAATCCAGATGGGTTAATTTGCTGACACCGTCAACCAGATCAGCAACTTCATTGCCAAAGTCTTCAGCCAACTGCTCTTTCAGGGTGGGGGTATCTTCTATAACATCATGCAATAACGCGGCAATAATGCTTTTATAATCCATACGCATTTCGCACATAATGCGAGCAACTGCAATGGGGTGATAAATATAAGGTTCGCCAGAAACTCGCTTCTGGCCTTCGTGGGCATGTGCTCCAAACAGATAGGCCCGATAAACTTCGGCTATCTGTGTGCTTTTTAGGTATTCTTCGAGTTCAGAGCAAAGATCGCTTATTAGATAGCGATCTGAGTCTTTGTTGGACAATTTGTCCGGATAAGATGATTTGGACTTGACGGTATCCGGACTCGTCATCAGGGTATTATTTTGGGTATCTCGACGCTAATCATATTGCGCCAGGATTAAGATGCCGGAGCCATATTCATGCTGTTTTGTGCAATTTCCTTGATCAGCTCTTCTTCAGTAGAAATTGCAGCCATTGCCTGCTTAGTCTCCATTTCATCCATCGAATTATTACTGATCAGTCCATCAGCAATTTCACGCAGAGCTATTACAGTAGGTTTATCATTATCTTCAGGAACCATTGGATCAGCACCGGTTAAGATTTGTCTTGCGCGACGTGCTGCCAGCAATACCAGTTCAAAACGGTTATCTACATTTTCCAGACAATCTTCAACAGTAATACGTGCCATTATTCTTTAACTCCACGGAGTAATATTTTATTAAACAGCCGCGTATAATAACAAATCGACAACAGGTTTAAACTATTTCTTATGGAATTGAGTCGATTAATTGCCGATTTTTCTGCTTTTGACGCTCTAATGTCATCGATTGACTGTGAATAACACACTCAAGATCATACAAAGCCTGATCAAAATCATCATTGATAATCAAATATTCTGCGTCACTATAGTGTGACATTTCTTTATCTGCATCGGCCATTCGACGTTCAATAATGCTTTCATCATCAGTCGCTCTGTCTGTGAGCCGCTGCCTTAATGTTTCGCGTGAAGGTGGCAGAATAAAAATAGCCACGGTATCTGGCAATTTCTGCTTTACCTGAAGAGCACCCTGCCAGTCGATCTCCAGGATGACATGTTTACCTTGCTGCAATAATGCTTCAACTACTTTTTGAGACGTGCCGTAATAGTTATCAAATACTTTTGCATGTTCAAGAAAATCATCCGCTTCGACCATTTTCTCAAAAGTCTCTATCGCCACAAAGTGATAATCCTTTGCATCAATTTCACCGGGCCTTTTATCTCGGGTGGCATGTGATACACAAACGGTAACGTCACTCTTTTTATCTAACAGTGCTTTAACCAGACTGGTTTTACCGGCGCCGGATGGAGCCGAGATGGTAAACAAACAACTACTATTCATGGTTTTTCCTTATCTTCGGGAACACTATTGTAATGACATAGTTTTCGATCTCCAATACACTTTCTATATTCTTTAACTGTAACTTTATATGCTTTCTGAAAATTACCTGCAACGCTTTTCCGGTTTGACCAGAATTTATGGTTTAGATGCACTGGAGCACCTTCATCAGGCCAAATTTTGTATCATTGGTGTGGGTGGCGTCGGCTCCTGGGCCGCTGAAGCCGCAGCACGTTCTGGCATTGGCTTTATCACCCTGATCGATCATGACGATATTGAACTGACCAATACCAACCGGCAAATTCATACCTTACAAAACACAATCGGACAAAGTAAAGTTGAGGCAGTGGCCGAACGCATTTTGCAAATTAATCCTGAATGTGAATGCACGGCTATAGATGACCTGGTAACCCGTGCCAATCTGGAACAGTTCAATTTTAAACAATACGATTACGTTATTGATGCCATTGATCACGCTTCACAAAAACTGTCATTGCTACACCACCTGAGACGTAACAAAATCAAGATGGTTTCTACCGGTGGCGCAGGAGGGTTGACCGATCCCAGTAAAATTGAAGTAACCGATCTGACACGAACTTATAATGACCCGTTACTGGCTAAAGTACGTGCCAATCTACGACACCAGTTAAATTATACGCGCAATCCAAAACGGCGATTTGGCATTGACTGTGTATATTCCACCCAACAAGCTGTTTATCCGGCACATGATGGGAGTATTAGTTATGCCAAACCTGGCGCTGAACATCAAACAACTTTGGATTGCGCTACCGGCCTGGGATCATTTGTCGGTGTCACTGCAAGTTTTGGGTTTACTGCCATGTCCCATGCCATTAGCAAATATTTAAAAAGCAAGGGTTTAAAGTTTTAAGCTTCAATCAAACATTCATAGATTACAAAGGAATTTTTAAGGAATGAAAATAACTACATTTTTACTGTTTATCATTATTGTTGTCGGGATTACGTGGCAGCAGGATCCATCACTATTAAATTTTTCGGCCCAGGCTCAAACTTCAGATGAGCTAATTCAACAGGCTTATCAAAATCGTCAGAGCGACGTTCAGGTTAAAGGAAAAGGAACCGTGATAAAAACTTTATCCGATGACCTCAAAGGCTCCAGGCATCAACGTTTTATCCTCCGATTAAACAATGGACAGACATTACTGGTTGCCCATAACATTGATTTGGCACCACGCTTAAATGGATTATCTAAAAATCAAACGATTGAGTTTTATGGTGAATACGAATGGAACAATAAAGGCGGAATTTTGCACTGGACTCACCGTGACCCTGCCGGACGTCATAAACATGGATGGCTGAAATATAATGGTAGAACTTATCAATGAGCTTCAGCATTCAAACTCTTTAAAGATTTTTCACCACGAAGGCACGAAGCTCACGAAGAAATCAAATAGCATTTATTGCCTCATAGTTAATTGTCCTTCGTGTCTCAACAATTGCTCCTGCATTGTTCTCGGCTTTGACTCCTGTGTCGCCCTACCTCCTGCTTCCATGCAGTCGTACCTACGGGCGTCCTGCCCTAGTTCATGGTAAACAATTTTTGACTTTCTAGTGACTAGTGACTAGTGACTAGTGACTAAAAAATAACAACACTTTGAAATTAGCATTTACAGTAAAGATTCAAAAACACCTTCTTCTCTATTTTTCACAACATCACGCGCTTTAAATACTTTTCCATTCATAGCGATATAAACACCGGCAGGTAAACACTGCACCGCAGTAAAAGCCGAACCCAGATTGAATATGCTATCTGATTTGTCAAAAACATAAGGAGTCATCGCCCCCGTAATTACTATAGTTTTACCTTCGACCTGCCCATCGAGAAATTGAGCTGTTTGCACCATGGTATCCGTTCCATGAGTTACTATAATTTTCGATTGATCACTTTGAATACAGCCTGAAAGAATCTGAACACGATCATGATCTGTCATCTCCAGGCTATCTTTTAGCATTAACTTATCAAGCTCATAATCTGCTTTGCACCTGCCTTCTGCGAGCATCGCAGGGATATGTGAATCTACAAAATGAAGCTCGCCGTTATGCATATTATAAGATTTATCAATGGTTCCACCGGTGATCAGGACTTTAATGTTCATAACTTCTCTCAAATAGTGATTTTTCAGCAGTATAACTTTACTGACAAGTTTTAAGGTAATTTTCTGACACGCATAAAAGATGCAAAACGAGGAATACCATTATTGGTAAAACCCCGATATTTAAATGTTATTTCACTGCCTATTGGTGGCGGGCTGGAACGCTCTTGATCCGTCAACCCGGTACCGATATAGAAACTTTTATCGTTATTAATTTCAACCCAAAGTGCTCCGACTTTTCCCAGATACTTTCCCTTGCCCGGTTTATAACCGATGACTATTGCCTCCATATCATCAACACTTTTTACTTTAAGAGCATTAGGACTACGCCCAGTTTCATACTGGCTGACAGGATTCCTTAACACCAACCCTTCGCCACCTTTTTGTTCAACCCTTGCTAACTGCTCATTCAGCTGAGCTTTATCTTTACAGATTAGTTGAGGAATAATTTGAAGGTATTTTAAAGGATTTGCATTCAGATATAACCGAAGTTTATCCAGCCTTTGTACAAGCCCGCCCCGAGCATTTGGTACTTCAAAAATATTGTAGCTGATATCATTCCAACCCGCATTCGGCTGATCTCGCGAGACTATTGAAAGTGTCTGCTGAAAACGACCACGTTGCAACCATAGTTCACCATCCAGTTCAAATGGAGGCAATTTATCGGTAAACCAGTTCGGGGCCGCCAATTTATTCCCCTTGCGTGAATATAGTTGCCGCCCATCCCAGTAAGCTCTGACACCATCTAATTTTTCACTCATCAACCAGCCGTTAATATCCATATCTGTTTGATAACGTGTAAGTAATATCAAATCCGGGACTCCGGCCTGAATAGATAAACTAATAATGCATAACAAACCTGCCAGTAAATTCCTTTTCATACTCATAACATCCATAGTTAAAATGAAAAAACACAATATCAAGTAAAATAGAATTCTGTCTAGTTAAATTATCTTTGATTTAAAAATTCCTGTACTCAGAGCTACCCCACCCAGAATAAATAAACCACCCAGCAACATAAATAGCGTTAACGTCTCATTAAGAAAAATCATGCCCCAGACAACACCAAAAAAGGGAATAAGGTAAGTCACTGTAATGGCTTTATTAACACCCACGTTAGCGATAAGTCGAAAATATAAAATGAACGCAATTGCCGTGCAGGCTATACCCAGTAGAGTGACCGAGATCCACGCCTGTTGACCGGGTAACTGTACAGGCCACAACCAGATTGAAAAAGGCAACAGACTGATTGTCGCCCCCAACTGACTACCACAGGCTAAAGCTAAAGGATGAACATGAGCAAGTTTCTGCTTGGTAAAATTAGCACCCACACCATAACAAAAGGACGCACCTAATCCCGCAAGCACGGGAAAAAGGTAAACACCCGAGCTACCACCCTGATCATCAAGTGTAAGAATAATAACGCCAGTAAACCCTGCAAGCAGTCCGATAATCGCACTAAAACTTAACTCATCTTTAACCCACAACCAGGCAATAAGTGCAGTAAAAATTGGGGCTGTGGCATTTAAAATAGAGGCATAACCCGCACTCACTGTCAGCACTGCATAGCTCAATAGACTAAAAGGTATCGCAGTGCCAATGACCCCAACCACAAACAGCAGTAATCCATTTTCTTTAATCAGTTCCCACTTTTTTGTTAACACAACAACCGGTAACAAAAATGCTGCGGCAATGCCGGTACGCAAAAATATTAATACGATGGGGCCAAATTCAGGTGCGCCCATTCTCATGAATAAAAAGGATGCTCCCCACAATGCAGCCAGTGTGACCAGCTCAATCAAATATATCGGCTTCATTGTTTATTAATATTTGCCTGCTCAAGATTTAATAGAAATTCTTTACGCCAGAGCCCACCACCATAACCCGCTAAATCACCATTTTTTGCAATCACTCGGTGACAGGGAACCAGAATAGCAATCGCATTCATGCCATTAGCTGTACCGACAGCTCTGACTGCATCGGGCTTCCCTAAAGTAACCGCCTGTTGATGATAAGATCGGGTTTGTCCATAAGGAATCGACTGCAAAGAGGACCAGGCTGAAAGCTGAAAATCGGTTCCCACTAAATTTAGTTGAATATCAAACTCTGTACGTTGTTGATTAAAATACTCATCCAGTTGTTTTTGTAATTGAATTAGAATCTCATGATCTCCAGCAACGAATACCGAAGACAATCGCTTTTGAACACGAGCCATCTGTTTTTCCAGAGCACGACGATCTGTAAATTCAAGTAGGCAAAGACCTTCATCACTAGCTGCGGCAAACATCGGCCCCAATGGTGTTAACAAACGAGTTAAGTAGATAACTTTCTGACTTTTGCTTCTTGAGGGTGAAAACCCGGTGACTTTTTTGAAAGACTCATTAAACCCACTAAGGGAGCTGTAACCATTATCATAAGCCGTATTAATTACATTTTGACCCAACTTTATCTGCCCATAGGCACGGCCGATTCTCAATAGCCGCTGGTAAGCCTGAAAAGTCATCTGATGATTGTTTTTAAACCAACGCCGTAATCGAGCCGGATCAATCTGACTTTCCCGTAGCTCAGAATCTGACACCCTACAATCTGGCTGATTGCTTACAATTTCCAAAGCCTGCTGAACCCAGTCAGGCACTTGTCCTTTTGGACTCATGGGTTTACATTTTTTGCACGGCCTGTATCCCATCTTCAGCGCTTCATGAGTGGAGGGGAAAAATTCTACATTTTCTCTTTTGGGTGTTTTCGCTTTACAACCCGGCCTACAAAATATACCGGTGGTTTTCACTGCCATAAAAAAAACACCTTCATAGCTACTATCTTTACTTAGATAGGCATCGTAGAACGTATCTGCAGTAGAAGAGGAAGAATTAAACATAGCCAATAACCTGAATTGAATACAGCTATACTGAACTATCAAATGAGAGATTTCATCCGTTATTTTAACAACTAATTTTATGCATTAATTGAAAGTTCAGAGATTGGAGCATAACAACACAAAATCATGCCCTGAAATTTTCCTATGCTTAGTATCTTGTAGGGTACGCCAAAGTGCAGCTTTGAATTTTATTACCGATGCCAGCAGAACGCAGCATCGTAAAATATCCGACAGGTAAAGCTTTAATTTATTTTTTTCTATTCTCTCTCGACAATATATATACTGAATAGACCTGATATTTTTTGGTGGAAGTACAGCTGTCGGCCATCAAATGAGATGGAAGGGGCTTCTGAGAAGTCACCATTAGTCGAATTTATTCGTTTGATACTTTTCCATGCTTCCATTTCTGAATTTCTGGTGGCGACATATATCCCAAAATCAAAACCTTCTGATAGTGAACCCACTGCTCTTGTAAAAAATAATTCAAGTTGGTTTGTAGAAATTGATGGCGCATATTCCAAATTCTCAGTATTTACTAAATCAAATAAATATATTGAATCTGAACTGGCAACAAACTCATCATTTACTTTATTGGCAATTGCGATATTGGCTATATCAGGTAAAGGATTCCCTGAAAATATTCCCTCAACAAAATAAAGAGTATCGCCTTCATAGTTAATCTCAGCATCAAAATTAAGCTCTCCCGGAATTGGAGGTTGCCCCAAGGGACGACTACTTTTAAGGTTAGGTAGGCTTTTGATGTTCACCAGGTTACCAGTGAAGTAATCAGCTTCAAACAAACTCAATAAATAATTATTACTATTTGAGTCAAGATAATCAGTTGTGTTCACGAAATAGAATTTATGATTTTTATCAATACTGGCAACACCCTCAAGCTCATTTACACCAGCTATATTGTCTGTACTTGCGCCTTTGACCTTCCCTAAATATTGAAACGTTTTATAATCAATTCGGCTTGCATAATGTATGTCTGTATCATTTTCTGCACCACTAGATAAAGTTGAACTATTCAGGTTGTTGAAAAATAATATTCCCCCATCTTTGGAAATGTGTGGCTCCTGAGCATCTCCAGAATACCCAATGATCATTACTTTTTCAGGATTGATGAAGCTCACATCATTAGTAGAATTTACTATGGATGGCCCAGAGGGAACATTGCCGCACGCGACAATATTCAGTAAAACTGACAGCAGAAAAGCTAAGTAAACTTTTATTTCCATATTTGTAGTCGTTGAAATTTCAGCCTATTCTTTAAATATTACTACCTACTTATGAATTTTTTGAAGCACAGCGTATCAAAATTCTGGTGCAGCGCCTTGGATTATGTATTAACTATTGCATCCACTGCCTAGATAATAGCTCATCACGAAGCCGCTGTAATGCAAGCTTTTCAGTTGCATTATGATTACTCAGGCCAATAGAACTTAAATAGTTTATAAACGTAACCGTCTGGGTAATCCAGATATTACCCCTACCCATTCAGATCTGATGTTTTAAAATTTTGTGGCAACAGTTCTATTAATGCAGCTTCCGTTTTAGCTTTCGGCAAATGCTCAAATAACTGTTC
>JABHSO010000048.1 GCA_018669845.1 Gammaproteobacteria bacterium
ATTAATTTTTTTACAAATTACTCTTTCTACGACCTTTGCGCATTCAATCCTTTCAGGCTCATATTCTGCATAGTTATATACAGCCATAACACCTTCCATTTTGTGATTTAGGCACTTCTCAACCACATGTGGCAAGATGCCAGAGTCATTAGCTAAAGTAGTGTATGTTCGACGACAATCATGTGGCGTCCAACGCTTTGCTCTATCAGTTTCTTCCTGTTGATATCGAACCCAATGCTGAAGGCATTCATTTGAAACTTTCTTGATAGGTAAACAAGCCTTTGCAGTATCAGTTAGATAAACCCAGTGAGGGCGCTTTTCATCTTTGCTGTGTTTACCCTTTGTATCATCAACGTGCCATTTATCACCATCCTGATAACCAGCCCACATTTCACCAACTCTTAAACCTGTAAGTAATAGGAATCTTAATGCTCTCCTATGATGGTGTTCATCAGCAAACAACCAGATAATTTCATCATTTGTTAAAATTCGTTTACGCGGCGAATATATATAACCAGTAATCCGCTTGGATACTTCAGACATAGGGCTGCTTTCAATAAAACCCAATTCAACACCATAAGAAAACACCATTTTTAAATAGCTTCTTAGCCGATCAGATGAGCGGGCACCACGTTCAATAGAATAGTTTTGAATGTAATCAACTAATTCTGATCGTCTAATATCCTTGACCTTTTTTCTCCCTAGCTGAATTTTGATATGGTCGAAATAACCAATAGCTTGGCCTGGTCGTTTGTAAACTGGTTCAGATACTTCCTTCCAATATTTGTTCACCAGGGTTTCAACTGTAACGGTACTTATATCAACAGCAGTATTATTTAATTGAGCCACTGCTTTTTGTCTTGCTCCCTTGAGTGATATTTCAGGAGCTTTACCAGAAGTGCCAGTTACACGACCTAATGTAGTTGTACTGGATTTAAAATGCCCGCGTTTAATCAGCAGATATGTTTTACTGGTTTTTCGAATATTTAAGTATAAACAGTCACCCAAACTCACCTTTTTATCCTTGCCTTCCCACCTTAATGCTTTAATATCACGTTCGTTCATTTTTTAATATATGTCGACTTTGTGTGTAATGTTGTGTGTAATACTTGCACGAACAATAGAGAACATCAATAGACAAGTAAACTTAAATAGCCATTAAATACATACACTTATGAATAATATAAAACCAATAAAAGTGCTATTCGTCTGCATGGGCAATATATGTCGGTCTCCTTCTGCTGAAGGGGTTTTCCACAAGCTTGTAGACGATTTGAAATTATCTTCTGAAATAGAAATAGATTCCGCAGGAACTCATGCTTATCATGTTGGAGAGTCACCTGATCGACGTGCTCAGGCAACCGCTTTGTCTAGAGAAGTAGACCTTTCAAATCTTAGTGCAAGGCTTTTTATTCCTGCTGATTTTCAGGATTTCGATTATATTCTGGCAATGGATGAACAGAATTATCGACATATGCAGGCTCAGAACCCTAGAGATGGTAAAGCAGAGTTATCATTGTTCCTTGAATTTGCCAGTAAACACAGTGAAACAGAAGTACCTGATCCATATTATGGTGGGAATCAGGGATTTGAACGTGTTTTCACCATGATTCAAGATGCTTCTGAAGGTTTACTGGAACATATTCGAAAACAACATGATCTATGAAGTTACTGGAATATATTTCTGGAGTATTAATAAATTCTACTAATATCAGTTTGACGCTGTTTAAACTGATGATCCCTATTATCATTGTCATCAAGATCCTGCAAGAATTCGGGTTTGTTACTCTATTGTCTCAATGGTTAACGCCAATCATGGATCTGGTCGGTTTACCGGGTGCAATGGGGCTTGTATGGGCTACCACTCTAGTGACTAACTTGTATGGAGGTCTGGTTGTTTATGCCAGCCTTGCAGCAGATGTGCCGATGAGTGTGGCTCAGGTAACTGTTCTTAGTAGCATGATGTTAATAGCTCATGCTTTACCTATCGAAGCTAGAATTGCTCAAAAAGCAGGTGTTAAACTGAGTTTAACACTGTTATTTCGAACTGGCATGGCTGTTGTTATTGGAGTGATCTATAACCAGATATATCAAATAACAGACTGGTTACAACAACCGGCTCAGTTACTCTGGACACCGGATAAAATCGACAACTCTTTTTCTGCATGGTTACAAAACCAGCTAATCAGTTTATTACTAATATTCTGTATCGTTATAGCTTTGGTATTTCTTCTCGATATCTTAAAAAGAGCAGGCATTATTCAGCGTATTAATAATATGTTACGACCTATCCTGCATTTACTTGGGATTGGTCGTGAAGCTGAAACTATTACTCTGGTAGGTTTAACTTTGGGTTTGTCTTATGGTGGAGCCCTGTTAATTAATGAAGCGAAGGCAGGGCATATCAAACCACGGGATGTATTGTTTTCAATGTCTCTGCTTGGGCTATCTCATAGCCTGATCGAAGATACCTTATTAATGATGTTAATAGGTGCTGATTTAAGCGGTATCTTATTCGGTAGAATTGTTTTTACTCTGGTAAGTATTTTTCTGATGGTACGCCTGCTTGAACGATGTTCCTCTGAAACTCTGAATAGATACCTTGTTAAACCTGTTTCTTAAACTGAATAACTTTCATCCATAAGGTATGGGTTATAAAAAGTCTAAGAAATAAAGGTTAATGAGCATGAATACTATTGAGATCTCTTACTTTTTCAGAAGCTGAGTTATTTAAATTTCTGTAAAACTAATTCAGCCTGCTCTACATATTTTTTTCTTGATAATAGCAACTTTAATCGTGATCCGCCTTTTTGACGCCATAAAACAGCGGCACGAATTCCTGCAAAAAGTAACGTACGTACTTTACTTGTAGTATCACTGTTACTCAGATGAGTTTGATCACCCTGTACGATGATTCTAGGTTTAATGTTGCTAATAGTATTTTGATACAGCCCATCGACTTTATGAGCTTTGGCAGATTGTGATAAATCAAAGTCTATAGCGTGTTGCTGAATTGTTTCAAAGCCTGTTTGTATATCATTGACCAGCTTTTGTTTTTTAATCATTTTGGCTTCAAGTTTTATCATCGATAAAACATAGTAGGCAATTTGTCTGTCAGGGGTGCCGTTATCGCCACCCAGATAAGATTTTAATGTATTTAACCCCGTTATAAGTCCATCACTATAACCAAAAATATCTTCAGTAGATTGAGCCTGAAGTGTAAACAGGCTATCGAGGCTACAGTCATAAGCAGCCTGGTTTATAGATTCACCATTAGCCAGCTTATTAATTAAGGTGGCAGACTGAAACATGCTGGCAAGTGCCAGGGTTTGATCCTGTAATTGAGACATGAATACTAATTTAAGTTGAAGGCTTTATTAATTGTACCGCCACCCAGACAAACTTGATCATCATATAAAACCAGAGCCTGACCCGGTGTGATGGCTCGTTGTGGCTGTTTAAATTCTACAGTGGCAATGCCACTTTCTATTGTCGTAATTGTACAGTGCTGGTCCTGTTGTCGATAGCGGATTTTAGCGGTGCAGCTAAAGGGCAGTTGAATATCAAATTTATTGATCCAGTGTAAACCTTCAATTTCACAGTGACTATTAAACAGGGCCGGATGGTCATGCCCCTGAGTGACAATCAGAATGTTATTATCCAGATCTTTTCCTGAAACAAACCAGGGTTGTTCGGATGCATTTTGTAAACCACCAATGCCTAAACCCTGTCTTTGTCCCATGGTGTAATACATTAAACCTGAATGTGAGCCAATAGTTATTCCTTCGAGAGTCTGAATTTTACCCGGTTGTGCTGGCAGAAATTGTTGTAAAAAATCTTTAAACTTTCGCTCACCAATAAAACAAATACCGGTTGAATCTTTTTTATTAAACACATCAAATCCATTTTCTTCGGCTAACTGACGTACCTGGGATTTATGTAAGTGCCCAACCGGGAATAAAGCTTTGGAAAGTTGATAACTATTGAGTGCATATAAAAAATAGGACTGGTCTTTGTTTTCATCAAGACCTCGGAGTAATTGTGTACCATTTTCTACTAATTTATTTTGCACATAATGTCCGGTAGCAATTCTGCTCGCACCCATTTCTATAGCGTATTCCAAAAAAGCCTTAAACTTGATTTCCCTGTTACACATAATGTCAGGGTTTGGCGTTCTTCCTAACCTGTACTCTTCAAGAAAATATTCGAATACCCGATCCCAGTATTCGGACGCAAAATTTACAGAATGCAAAGGGATATCAAGCCTGTCACAAACTTGCTGAGCATCAGCCAGGTCTACAGCTGCTGAACAATACTCCTGAGTATCATCTTCTTCCCAGTTTTTCATAAACAGTGCTTCAACCTGATACCCCTGTTGTTTGAGTAACAGGGCAGCAACAGCTGAGTCAACGCCGCCAGATATTCCAATAATAATTTTTTCTTTAGTCATCAGGGATTTAGTGAATCAGAGAAAGAAGATTTTCGTAACCAGTTTTCAATTTTTTGAATGTAGGGTAAATCGCCATTATCACGGTACCAGGAATCTACTGCAAACTGTTGATTAGTATTATGCTCACGTATGACGGCAGTCCAGTGAGTTGCAAACCAGATGATCCGTCGTTTTTTCTCAGCTACCTGATGCCAGTGCAACAAGTTTCTCAGTTGTAGAGCCTGTAGATACTGATAAGTATTTGTAGATTCATCAATGCAATCCTGCTGGAACGGTAAGTCAATACCAGAGTAATTACCGCCTTTATCCAGACTTGTTCCACTGATTGAACCCGCCATTATTTCCATCAGTGCGACAGCCTGGCGTATCTGCTGTTTTTCTATCCAGGCAGAAAGTGCAGGCCGGGTGAAAATATCATTAATACTTTTCCATTGATCCTGGTTAAATGAAAATTCTTTGGTTGATTTGCAACCAAAATCAAAACACTGAACAAATTCAGCTGATTTAGCTAAAACATTGTTACAGGAAATAGTTAAAAGTAAAAATAAAAGGGTGATTTTCAAACTGTTTAAAGTCGTTATTAAAACCTGTAAAGGGTAGGATGGTTTTTACGGTTAGTCCAGTATGCATTGTTCATTTAAAGAATTTATCTATTTTGATACCAGAAAGCCAGTCCCTGAGAATTTAGTTTAATATCATTTGCCAGCTGATTGATGATTAAGTCCTGATTAAACTCAAACTGCGATGAAATCATTTTACCCATCTCATTCATCAGAATGGGTAGCAGTGAATCATCTACAGGTTTAACACTTTCAGTTAATTGAACAAAATCGTCGACGCTTCTCTTGTATTGATCTACAACAGATTTTGGGTCAGGTAACATATTAAAATGTGTTAGATATATCCGCTCCGGGTTAAATGACATGAGCAAATCTATTGAGTTCATCAGTGCCTGAGGATTGAAATGAATAGGTGTTGTTGTGGGTAAAACAACACGTTTATGCTGATAAATTAAATTAGGGTATGACAGCCCAAAAGTATCACCGGTGAATATTCCCTTACTAAAAGAGTCAACCACGCAAAAATGATGGTAAGCATGTCCTGGAGTATCCACAATAAACAGTTCGCGGTCATTTAAATAGAAACTTGATTCATGTTGAGCCACAACTACACGAGCTTCGTCAATAGCAGGAATATCTCCATAAATTCGATTGTAAAGTGGTTCTCCATACACTTCCTTGGTGGCTGCAATAAGTTTCGTCGGGTCTATCATATGCCTGGCACCACGTGGGTGAATTATTAGCTGTGCATTAGGGCAAGCCTGCATCATGACACCGGCACCACCAGCATGGTCCAGATGTACATGCGTAGGTATAATGTATTTGACCTGTTCTGGAGACAGATTTAAGTCTTTTAAAAATTGTTGAAGGAAGGGAAGAGAGTGACTAGTGCCGGTTTCTATCACAGCCACTTCATCGTTATGCACAATACAGTAAAAGCTGGCAACGCCCGGTTTAAAATAATGGCTATCCAGATGATAGACACCAAAGCCAAGAGGTTGGTAATTTTCTATCATTTTAGTTCTTTTGGTCTGCCATAAATAACCAGGTATCAACAACTGTATCCGGGTTCAGTGAAACACTATCGATTCCCTGTTCCAGAAGCCATTTAGCCAAATCAGGGTGATCTGAAGGTCCCTGTCCACAAATGCCAACGTATTTACCAGCTTTTTTACAGGCATTGATGGCCTGTTCCAGTAGTTTCATCACGGCAGGATTGCGTTCATCGAAAGAATGGGCGATCAGGCCTGAATCTCTATCCAGTCCAAGTGTTAATTGAGTCAGGTCGTTTGAACCAATAGAGAATCCGTCAAAAAACTCCAGGAACTCATCAGCAAGTAATACATTTGAAGGTAGTTCACACATCATTATGATTTTCAAACCATCTTTACCGCGTTCTAAGCCATTTTGTTTAAGAAGTTTGATGACGCCATCGGCTTCTTCGAGGGTTCGCACAAACGGTATCATAATTTCTACATTCTGAATGCCCATCTCAAGACGTACTCTTTTAATGGCTTCACACTCGAGTGCAAAACACTCTTGAAACTCTTCTGAAATATATCTTGAAGCGCCTCGATATCCGATCATTGGATTCTCTTCTTCGGGCTCGAAAATTTCACCACCAATTAAATGGGCATATTCATTGGATTTGAAATCTGACAAACGCACAATAACTCTTTCGGGTGCATAGGCTGCACCAAGAGTCGCTATGCCTTCACTCAAACGATCTACATAATAATCAACCGGGGAGTTATAACCGTTTATTTTTTCATGGATGACCTGTTGTAACTCAACATTCATTTGCTCAAAATTTAAGAGAGCTTTTGGATGAATACCAATCATTTTATTGATGATAAACTCAAGTCGAGCCAGGCCAACACCTTTATGCGGTAGACGGGCAAAGCTAAATGCACGTTCAGGGTTTCCCACATTCATCATTACCTTAACTGGAATATCTGGCATTTGGGATAGTTCATGTTTTTGATGTTCAAATTTCAACATGCCAGAGTAGACAAATCCAGTATCACCCTCGGCACAGGACACGGTGATATCGGCTCCATGCTGAATTACCCTGGTTGCATCTCCACAACCTACTAAAGCAGGTATGCCCATTTCACGCGCAATGATAGCGGCATGACAGGTTCGGCCACCACGGTTAGTTACTATGGCAGAAGCTTTCTTCATGACTGGTTCCCAGTCTGGGTCTGTCATGTCAGTGACTAGTACATCGCCCTGTTCAATTTGATCCATTTGAGTAAGGTCGGTAATAACCTTCGCTTTTCCCTGGCCAATTCGGTTTCCCACGGCACGGCCTTCTACAATGAATTTAGACCGTTCTTTTAAAACATACCTTTCTATAACCTTTCCTTCACGCGAAACCACTGTTTCTGGGCGTGCCTGAACGATGAATAACTCACCGCTAAGACCGTCTTTAGCCCACTCAATATCCATAGGGCGTTGATAATGTTTTTCTATGGTCATCGCCATAACGGCCAAAGCGTTAATATCTTCATCTGATATGCAAAACATTTTCTGCTCATGTACATCTACGCTAACAGTTTGAATAGCATGTTCAGGATGCTCTTCCTGCGCATAGATCATCTTGATCATCTTGCTGCCACGATTTTTCTGTAGAATAGCTTTTTTTCCAGCACTCAAGGATTTCTTATATACATAAAATTCATCTGGATTGACAGCTCCCTGAACAACTGTTTCACCCAGCCCATAACTACCGGTGATGAACACGACATCTTCAAAGCCCGACTCAGTATCTATACTGAACATAACACCGCTTGAGGCAAGGTCACTCCGCACCATCATCTGAATTCCAGCCGAAAGTGCTACCTCAGCATGATCAAATCCCTGATGCACACGATAGGAAATAGCTCGGTCATTAAACAATGAGGCGAAAACGAGTTTTATTGCATGTAATACCTGATTAATGCCTTTGATGTTGAGAAAAGTCTCCTGTTGGCCTGCAAAGGATGCATCGGGCAAATCTTCGGCTGTGGCTGATGAGCGAACAGCAACTGTTGCATCCATGCCTTCTGTTGCCATTTCTTTATAGGATTTTCTAACTTCAGTTTCAAGGTCAGCAGGTAAGGGGGCTTCCACAACCCATTGACGAATATTTTTTCCACATGAGGCTAATGCGTTAACATCATCAACATCCAGCTCATTTAGAGTGTTATTAATTTTGTCGGTTAAACCTGCGGCATCTAAAAACTCTCGATAAGCATCGGCTGTTGTGGCAAATCCGCCAGGCACATTGACCCCAAGGTTGGACAGGTTTGAAATCATCTCCCCTAAAGAAGCATTTTTACCGCCTACTACAGGAACATCGTTCATGCCAAGCTGTTCAAGGCCAAGAACTTTTTGATCGCCGAAATCGGAGTTATTTGAAGTCATAACAGATGCGTAATTTTATATTGTTATTAATGTAGCTAATGTAGCATAATCAAAATAACTTCAAATGTTAAAAGTCGAAAAGGCTTAGATGTAGTTTAAATAACTTTATGACTGATACCCTAGATAAACCAGTAAGACACGTATATTTCCTTTCAAATAGAACGGCTATTACAGCAGAAACATTAGGTCATAGTTTATTGGCCCAATTTCCTGATACGACATTTAGTTCGGTAACTATCCCGTTTGTAGACAGTGAGACAAAAGCATTAAATATCGTGCAACGTATTAAAACTTCTTATGAACGCTCAAAAGTTAAACCGATAGTCATCTCAACCATGGCTGATGAAAAAATCAGTGAGGTCATTAATCAGTCAGATGCCTTAATTGTTGACCCCTTCGCCAGTTTTCTACCAGATCTGGAGAAAACACTTCATGAACATTCAATCCACGAGTCAGGGCAATCACATCGAATAAGTAACCAGGGGCTTTATGAATCTCGCATAGAAGCCATTGACTTTTCAATGTTGCATGACGATGGAATGACAACCAAACTGTATAGTCAGGCAGATATCATTGTTATTGGTGTTTCGCGTAGTGGTAAAACCCCAACCTGTTTATATCTGGCCTTACAATTTGGTCTTAAGGCTGCAAATTATCCAATTACTGAAGAAGATATGGATTCTGAAGAACTTCCGGAAACCATAAAAAAATATAAGAATAAATTGTTTGGATTAACCACAAATCCTAAACGATTAGCACATATACGTGAAGAGAGGAGAGCTAACAGTCGTTACGCCTCGATAGATCAATGTCGCTTTGAAATAAAGGCAGCTGAGCAGATGTTTGAGCAATTTAAGGTGCCGTTTATTAATACAGCAACCATGTCGATTGAAGAAATAGCAACCAAGGTGGTAGAGGCTTCAGGTTTACACCGGGTTAGTAAACCTATTATAAAAAATATAGGGCTTTAAAAGGCGACTCCAGCAATAAGCAATAGAGTCGCCTAAAAGCTTATTACATATGTGAGATTACAGCTTCACCAAATGCTGACGTGCTCAGCACGTTTGGACCTGACTGATCCTGAGCAAGGTCATAAGTAACTTGTTTGGCTTCTATTGCACTCGACATTCCCTTAATGATCAAATCAGCAGCCTCAGTCCAGCCCATGTAACGAAGCATCATTTCAGCTGATAAAATCAATGAGCCAGGATTTACTTTATTTAATCCTGTGTATTTGGGAGCAGTACCATGAGTTGCTTCAAAAACACCTACTGTGTCCGCAATATTTGCACCGGGAGCAATACCAATACCGCCTACCTGGGCTGCCAGGGCATCTGAAACATAATCACCATTCAGATTGAGAGTAGCAATAACATCGTACTCACTCGGGCGAAGAAGAATCTGTTGTAAGAAATTATCAGCAATGACATCTTTTACCGTGATTGTTTTACCCGTTTTAGGATTGCTAAATTCACACCAGGGGCCTTCACCGATTAATGTAGCTCCATACTCTTCTTTAGCCAGCTCATAACCCCAGTTGCGAAATCCACCTTCGGTGAATTTCATGATATTACCTTTATGCACCAGTGTTACTGAATCACGATCATTATCCACGGCATATTTCATGGCCTTACGAATTAAACGCTTTGAACCTTCAGATGAAACTGGCTTGATACCAATACCAGAAGTCTCAGGAAAGCGAATGCTGGTCACGCCCATTTCTTCAGTTAAAAATTTGATTACCTTTTTAACATCGTCAGAACCGGATTCCCACTCAATGCCTGCATAGATATCTTCTGTATTTTCACGGTGGATAACCATTTCAGTGTCTTGTGGTCGCTTTAGAGGAGTTTCAATGCCATCAAAATATCTAACAGGTCTGACACAGGCATACAAATCAAGTTTTTGACGGATAGCAACATTAAGCGAGCGCATACCGCCACCTATAGGTGTTGTTAAAGGACCTTTGATAGAAACTATATATTCTTCCATGGCATTAAGACTTTCTTCTGGTAGCCATTCATTTTCACCATAGGTTTGTGTGGCTTTCTCACCGGCATAAATTTCCATCCAGTGAATTTTACGGTCACCTGAATAAGCCTTGTTAACAGCTGCATTCACAACATCTTGCATCGGTGGAGTGATATCCGATCCTATTCCATCACCTTCAATAAAAGGGATAATCGGTTGATCTGGTACATTCAGACTATTATCAGGGTTAGCCGTGATAGCAGTACCCTGTTCAGGAACAGTAATGTGTTTGTAGGTCATAAATTCCTCTGACAGCAATAATTTAGAGCGCAGAATTATACACTATGATTTCAGGCTCAGTAAGAAACAAAGGCCTAATAAATTATTTATGATGTTTTTTAGTGATAATTAGGTTAAATATAAATATTTAACTGATTTAAATTATTCACAAATTTTAAGTATGAATAGGGTTGATGAAGTGGGATTTAAAAATCGAAGAGTAAAATTACTCTTCGATAAATTCTGGGAAGGATTATTGCTACAGATCAGTTATTGACTGATCGAATATTTTGCGCCTGTAAACCTTTCGGACCTTCATCGATATCAAATTCAATCTTTTGGCCAGAAGTTAGCTTTCTATAGCCGTCCATCTCTATAGCTGAGAAATGGACAAATATATCATCCTCTTCGTTTTCGTCCGTATTACAAAATCCGTAACCTTTTACGTTACTAAACCATTTCACTGTACCTGTGGTCATAACTTTACCTCAATGTTTGTGTTGCTGCCTGCTTTTAGACAGGTGTTCCAATATTTTAATTATTTTAGTTATAATGCCAGTCATTATCATAGAATATTTCACCGCATAAGCAATATGTTAGCATGAAAAAAAACTAGCTTTCTTGTAATTTATTCGCTTTATTTGCCCTCCATGAGTTGAAAACATTAACACAAGTTATTATGTTGATAGTTGAAACATTTTTATCCCAAACACAGGATTTTTTGCATGAGTCAGCAGTCTGACGACGACGATACAGTTTTATTAGAACAAACGAAGCCTAAACTTAAGAAACCACCTTTGTTTAAAGTTGTGTTGATTAATGATGATTATACACCGATGGAATTTGTGGTTAATATTCTCGAATCCATCTTTAATCATGATCGTGAGCAGGCTACGCAAATAATGCTGCATGTGCATAAACTGGGTAAAGGTGTCTGCGGAATTTTCACCAAAGATATCGCTGAAACAAAAGTCATTCAGGTGAATAACTTTGCACGGGAAAATAAACACCCCCTAATGTGTGAGATGGAAGAAGCCTGAGTGCAATCTACAAAATTTGGGTCTATAGTTAAGGTAACGAAATATACAGGTTGTTATGTTAAATAAAGAATTAGAGCTTTCGCTAAATCAGGCCTTTCTCGACGCTAAAGAGAAAAGGCATGAGTTTATTACGGTTGAACATATTCTATTGATGTTAACCGAAAATGCTTCAGCAATTGCGGTATTACACGCCTGTGGTGCCGATATCAAAAGATTACGTGATGATTTGCTGATGTTTGTCGACCAAAATACACCTATCCTGTTAAGCGATGATGATCGGGAAACTCAACCTACCCTTGGTTTTCAGCGCGTATTACAACGAGCCCTTTTCCATGTTCAGTCATCAGGGCAGGGTGAGGTTTCAGGTGCTAATGTTCTGGTTGCTATCTTCTCTGAGCAGGATTCTCATGCTGTCTTTCTACTGCACTCTCAGGATATAGAAAGACTGGATATTACGAACTATCTATCTCATGGAATTTCCCGTCTTGATGAGTCTATGCATGAAGATGTATTTTCTACAGAAAGTGAAACTTTTACCGAAGAACCCGCAAAAGAAAAACCTCTGGAAGCTTTTGCCACCAACCTCAACGAAATGGCATTAGCCGGTAATATTGACCCTCTGGTTGGGCGCGAAGAAGAAGTTGAAAGAGTTGTTCAGACTCTTTGCCGACGACGTAAAAATAATCCTCTGCTGGTCGGTGAAGCAGGTGTGGGTAAAACAGCTATCGCTGAAGGTCTTGCACGTAAAATTATTGAAGAATCTGTACCTGATATATTGCTGGATGCCACTATCTATTCATTAGATCTAGGTGCTCTGGTAGCGGGTACAAAATATAGGGGCGACTTTGAAAAACGTTTAAAAGCCGTTATTAAACAATTGAAAGAAGAACCTCATGCTGTTTTATTCATCGATGAGATTCATACCATTATTGGCGCAGGTTCTGCCTCTGGTGGCGTTATGGATGCCTCAAACCTGATAAAACCCGTTTTAGCCAATGGCGAAATGAAATGTATAGGTTCAACCACTTATCAGGAATACCGTGGCGTTTTTGAAAAAGATCGTGCACTGGCCAGACGATTTCAGAAAATTGATGTTCCTGAACCCACTATAGAAGAAACCTTCCAGATATTAAAAGGCCTGAAAAGCAGGTTCGAAGAACATCATGAAGTTAAATACACCATTCAGGCATTAAAGAAAGCTGCAGAATTATCTGCTCGTTACATAAATGATCGACACTTACCCGATAAAGCTATTGATGTTATCGATGAAGCGGGTGCGAAACGCAGAATTTTACCTGAAAAACAACGAAAAAAGACAATCGGTATTCATGATATTGAATTTATTGTTTCTCGAATTGCGCGTATACCTTCATCAACAGTAAATACGGCTGATATGGATATGCTTAAGAATTTGAGTAAAAACTTATCCAGAGTTGTTTTTGGTCAAGATAAAGCGATAAAAACTCTCGACGCAGCTATTAAAATGTCTCGTTCAGGTTTAGGGCGTGATCAGAAGCCTGTTGGTTCTTTTCTTTTTGCAGGTCCTACCGGTGTCGGAAAAACTGAAGTATGTAAACAACTGGCTACTATTATGGGAGTAGAGCTTATCCGCTTTGATATGTCTGAATACATGGAAAGGCATACGGTTTCAAGACTGATCGGCGCTCCTCCTGGATACGTGGGATTTGATCAGGGCGGCTTATTAACTGAAGAAGTTCTCAAACATCCTTATTCTGTGGTATTACTCGATGAAATTGAAAAAGCTCATCCTGATGTTTTCAACCTGTTATTACAGATCATGGATAATGGAACCCTGACCGACAATAACGGTAGAAAAGCTGATTTTAGGAATGTAATTCTTGTAATGACAACTAATGCCGGTGCCGACCTTATTAGTAGAAGTAGCATGGGATTTACCCTTCAGGATAATAGCTCTGATGCCGGTGAAGCAATTAAGAAAATATTTACACCCGAATTCAGAAACCGCCTGGATGCCACGATTCATTTTGATGCGTTAGATTCAAAAGTTATTCTGAATGTGGTTGATAAATTCCTGATAGAGCTTGAAGCTCAACTGGAAGCTAAAAAAGTAACCATGATTATTTCAGATGCTGCCAGAACTTATCTTGCTGAAAAAGGCTACGACCCCAAGATGGGAGCAAGGCCAATGGCAAGAGTGATTCAGGATGAAATCAAACAGATTCTAGCTGATGAGCTACTGTTTGGTGATTTATCTGAAGGTGGTGAAGTGAGAATCGATGTAGAAAAAGGCATACTTGTTTGCCATTCAAAATCGACTGTCGAGGAAAAAGCAAAAGCGTAATGTATCTTCCCTGGTATGTTTCCAGGGATTCTAAGTTAATGTGTGATAGTTTTATCTTTCGCGAAAAGTAATACGTCCCTTAGATAGATCATAAGGCGTTAATTCAACAGTTACATTATCACCAGTGAGTATACGTATGTAATGTTTGCGCATTTTTCCGGAAATATGGGCAGTTACAACGTGTCCATTTTCAAGTTCAACTCGAAACATAGTATTAGGTAAGGTATCAATAACCGTTCCCTGCATTTCAATGTGATCGCCTTTTGGCATTCTTTACAACCTGTGCGTTAAAAACCGCGTCATTATCCACCTTTTATCAGGAATCGCAACAGATAAAAGAATCAACGTTGAAAACACTGTGAAATCTAATTTTTCGAGTGTAAATCGTTATATTTTAAACAGCGTAATGTCTAATTTAAGTTGGCAGAGGTATTTTCCAGTTTCGATATCATATGATAAAATGTACGTTTTTAGTTAATAAAATAGTATGACAACTAGCTCATCAGACAGCTCTTCAAAAATAGCTTTTATTTTTCCAGGTCAGGGTTCTCAATCCATTGGCATGATGTCCGACTGGGGAGATTATCAATCCATAGTCGATAACTGTTTCAACGAGGCTTCTGAGGCTCTCGGTTATGATTTGAAAAGCATTATTACTGATGGACCCGCAGAGAAACTCAATAACACTGAAATCACACAGCCAGCCATGCTTGCTTCAGGTGTCGCCAGTTTCAGAGTGTGGGAACAGTTAAATACGCCTTCTGCTAACATATATGCCGGTCACAGTTTAGGTGAATACAGTGCTTTAGTTTGTGCAGGTAGCCTTCAATATACCGATGCGATTAAATTGGTTGCCGAAAGAGGCCGTTTAATGCAGTCGGCTGTTGCCGAAGGTGAGGGAGCTATGGCTGCCATCATCGGCTTATCAGATGAAGATGTGATCAAAGCCTGTGAAAGCGTGGAAGAAGGTATAGTTTCAGCTGTAAACTTTAATTCTCCCGGGCAGGTAGTAATTGCAGGCAATAAAGCCAGTGTAGAAAATGCAATGGATAACTGTAAGCAACTAGGCGCTAAGCGGACATTACCACTTCCCGTAAGTGTTCCTTCTCATAGCGCTTTAATGCAGGGTGCTGCGGATTTATTACACCAGCAATTACTTGGCATATCCATGAAAATGCCTGCTTTTAAGGTTATTCATAATCAGAATGCAGGGCAGGCCGGGTCGGTTGATGAAATTCGAGAATTACTAAAACTACAGTTATTTCAACCGGTTTTATGGGTGGATTGCGTAAATAATATTAATCAGAACGGTGTTGATACACTGATTGAATTTGGTCCAGGTAAAGTTCTGACCGGGTTAACTAGACGTATAAATAAAGCAATGACTGCTCATGCAGTTTTTAATCTCGAAAGCTTAGAAAAAACAAAACAAATTTTATCGGAGAAATAATAAATCATGTTAACAGATCAAATTGCACTGGTTACAGGCGCAAGTAGAGGTATCGGGAAGGCTATTGCACGGGGTCTTGGAGAAGCTGGAGCAACCGTCATCGGTACGGCTACTAGTCAGGGTGGAGCAGACAATATTACTACTTACCTCTCTGATGCAGGTATTAAGGGAAAAGGACTTATGCTTGATGTTGCAAATACTGAGTCTATTGCAGCTTGTTTAAAACAGATTACTGATGAATTTGGAACTACTGACATACTCATTAATAATGCAGGCATTACCAAAGATGGTTTATTGATGGCGATGAAAGAAGATCAGTGGGATTCTATTATAAACACTAATTTAAGTTCTATTTTCAGGATGTCTAAAGCAGTTGTAAGAGGTATGATGAAAAAACGAACTGGAAGAATTATCAGCATATCATCAGTAGTTGGTGCATCCGGCAATCCCGGTCAAACTAACTATGCCGCTGCAAAAGCCGGTCTGGTTGGGTTCAGTAAATCTTTAGCCAGGGAAATTGGTTCACGAAATGTTACTGTAAATGCCGTAGCGCCAGGATTTATTGATACCGACATGACTAAAGAACTTGGTGATAAACAAAAAGATGCCTTACTATCTCAGATACCTCTGGGAAGATTGGGCAGTGCAGAAGAAATTGCAGCTACTGTTGTGTTTCTAGCTTCACCTGCGGCAGCTTATATAACCGGTGAAACTATCCATGTGAATGGCGGGATGTATATGGCTTAAGTTTTACACTTAAAGTCATGTGTCATAAGGTTGCTATAACCAATTGATTTTAAACAATTAATAGAAGTATTTAAAAATGGTGGCATGTCTTGATGCTTTTCAATACAATAGCGCGTCTCAAACATGCTGAATGAATTACTAATTAGGAGAAACTCAAACATGAGCTCTGTAGAAGAACGTGTAAAAAAGATTGTTGCTGAGCAACTGGGCGCAAAAGATGAAGATGTAACAAATGCTGCATCATTTGTAGATGACCTGGGTGCTGACTCACTCGATACTGTTGAACTGGTTATGGCTCTTGAAGAAGAATTTGAAACTGAAATTCCTGATGAAGAAGCTGAAAAAATCACTACTGTTCAACTTGCTATTGATTACATCAATAACAATTTGTAATTGAGTTTTTAAACTCCCTTATGCCGCTTAACATTATTGTGTTAAGCGGCATTTTAATTTAGTGGTAAATAATACTAGTCCATTTAGAGGTTAATCCTTTGTCTAAGCGTCGCATCGTAGTTACTGGTTTAGGAATGCTAACTCCGGTTGGTAATACTGTTGAAGAATCCTGGAAGAATATAGTTGCAGGTAAAAGTGGTATTGCGCCTATCACAGCCTTTGATACCTCTAATTTCCCAGTCAAAATTAGTGGCTCTGTAAAAGATTTTGATGCTACCCAGTATATTCTGAAAAAAGATCTTAAAAAAATGGATCCTTTTATTCATTATGGAATTGCTGCAGGTCTTCAGGCTATGGAAGATGCTGGTCTTGAAGTTACCGATGAAAATGCTGAGCGCATTGGTGTTGCTATCGGTTCAGGTATTGGTGGATTACCCGGAATTGAAAGAAACCGTGATCAATATGTTGCCGGTGGTGCTCGTAAAATCTCTCCGTTTTTTGTACCCAGTGCCATCATTAATATGGTGTCCGGTAATTTATCTATTATGAAAGGACTGAAAGGTCCTAACATTTCTATTGTAAGTGCCTGCACTACTGGAACACATAACATTGGTGACGCAGCTCGAATGATTGCTTACGGTGATGCCGATGTAATGATTGCTGGTGGATCAGAAATGTCTACCTGCCCATTAGGCGTTGGAGGTTTTGCTGCTGCAAGAGCATTATCAACTCGTAACGATGACCCTGAAGCGGCTAGTCGTCCCTGGGATGTCGACAGAGATGGTTTTGTTTTAGGTGATGGTGCCGGTGTAGTTGTTTTAGAAGAATACGAATTTGCCAAGAAACGTGGTGCTAAAATATACTGTGAATTAGCAGGTTATGGCATGAGCGGTGACGCTTATCACATGACATCACCTTCACCAGGTGGAGAAGGCCCGGCACGTTGTATGCACAATGCTCTTAACGATGCGGGCATGAATAAAGAAGAAGTGGGCTACATAAACGCTCATGGAACATCTACTCCAGCAGGTGATAAAGCTGAAGCGATGGCTGTGCAGCTTGCAATGGGATCACATTCCAAAGATATCGTTGTCAGTTCAACTAAATCTATGACTGGCCACCTTCTTGGAGCTGCAGGTGGCATAGAGGCAATTTTCTCAATACTTGCTTTACGTGATCAGATTATACCTCCAACTATAAATCTGGAAAATCAGGATCCTGAATGTGATCTTGATTTTTGTGCAAATACTTCTCGTGATGCAAAACTATCAGTTACATTATCCAATAACTTTGGTTTTGGTGGAACTAACGGTACGTTGCTGTTTAAGAGTATCTAATATAACTTGAATCACAGAGTATGGTGTTTCACCGTTTAGAAATACCTTATTTACCAGATTTATTGGCTTTACATCAGTTTAAGCCAGATGATTACCCGTATTTACTTGCTTCCAATACATCAGGAGAAGTAAATACGCGTTATTCCATTCTAATGGCTTACCCCGAGCAAACACTGACTCAATATAGTGATGATGACGATTGTCTCGACACTATAAAAACACCATTAACTGATAACCAAAACGACCATGATTTACCTTTTATAGGGGGCTGGTTTGTTTTTTTAAGTTACGAATATGCGGCCACCATTGAGCCGTCCGTAACATTTTATCCAGAAAAAACAGGATTACCCACTGCTTTTATCAGTAAAATACCAGCCGCAGTAATTATCGACCATGAAAAAAATATTTGTACTCTGGTTGCTAATAGAAAAAATAAAAACTTAATCAATTTAATCCAGCAGGATATTAAACAATCCACTGAAGTGGATACCTATTCAAGTAATAGCTTTGAAACACAGGAAGAAGACCCTGATATTTATCGGCATCATTTAAATAAAATTCATCAATATATTGTTGATGGTGATATTTTCCAGGCTAATTTGTCTCGCGAGTGGGTAGCAAAAGCTCAATCAACTTTAAACCCTACATGTTTATATCAAAAATTGCGCACGACTAATCCAGCTCCATTTGCTGCATTGGTCAAATTTGAAGATAAATATATTCTTAGTTCATCCCCTGAACGACTGGTTTCTGTTAGTAACAGAATTGCAGAAACCCGGCCTATAGCCGGTACCTATCCAAGGGGTAAAGATCAGCAGGAAGATAAGGCATTCTCTAAAAAACTGCTTAACCATCCAAAAGAACGTGCTGAGCATGTCATGCTAATTGATCTTGAAAGAAATGATCTGGGGCGAATTTGTGAGCCTGGCAGTATCAAAGTGAAAGATAGAATGGTTGTTGAGACTTATAGTTATGTACACCATATCGTATCTAGTATTTGCGGGAAATTAAGAAAAAATCTATCTGTGAAAGATGTGCTTCATGCTGTTTTTCCCGGGGGCACCATAACAGGCTGTCCTAAAGTAAGGTGTATGGAAATTATCAGTGAACTGGAGCAGACTGCTCGAGGTGCTTACACCGGATCTGTGGGCTATATCAGTGACGATGGAGAAATGGATTTCAATATATTAATCAGAACGATGACCGTTACAGGGAATACCGTTCGATTCAGAGCAGGTGCTGGCATAGTTAGTGATTCGGTGACAGAAAAAGAATTAACAGAGACACGTCATAAGGCCAGGGGGTTGATTAATGCATTACAAGCTGATTAGCGACCTACAGGGAAATCAACAGGTAGATCTACAAGATCGTGGTTTTCAATACGGTGATGGATTATTTGAGACTATGTTACTGGATAATGGAGAAATCAAATACTGGCCTGAACATTATTCAAGGCTATATTCTTCAGCTAAAAAACTTTATATTAGCTGCCCTGACAAAGACTGGTTTGAAGAAAATTTACAGGGCTATATCGACCTTAACTTACGCCTTGTTATTAAAATTATACTTACCCGAGGTTCTGGAGGAAGAGGGCTCAAACTTCCAGAAGAATCACAAGCCAATGTTTACCTGTTAAAATATGACTCATCTAAAACTACAGAATATCAACAAGTTAAAGCTATATTCTCAGAAATTACATTATCTAAAAATAGAAATTTAGCAGGGCTTAAACACTTAAACCGTCTTGACTATGTTCTGGCAACCCATCAATTAAAAAGCAGAAGTCAATTTAATGAAGCATTACTTTTAGATGATGAAGGTTCCATTATTGAAAGTATTATCAATAACTTCTTTTTTATTAAAGATGGAGTGGTTTTTACACCCAGTCTTGAAACATCTGGTGTTGATGGCATTATGCGACAATTGATATTAAAAAACCTGAAGCAAAATGGAAAAGCAGTTAAAATCGGACACTATTCAAAACACGATGTTGTTACCGCTGATGAATGCTTTTTATGCAACAGTGTACAGGGCATTAGCCCGGTCATTCAGATAGAAGACATCAAGTATAAAATCGGTCCAATTACTAAAGACTTACAGACTAAATTCCATGGCCATTAGGGCAATTAAAAAAATAATATATTTCCTTATATTAACGGGTCTTCTTGCAAGCCTGTTTCTGGGTTATAAATTCAATCAATTTCAAACACAACCGATTCTTATTGAAACAGAGTCTGCTCTGTTTACAATTTATAGTGGAAATACAATTAGGCAGGTGGCTCAAAACCTGGCTGATAAAGGCTATATTATTGATCCATTAATGTTCATTGCTTTAGCTAAACTAAACGATGAAAAAACTCATATTAAAGCCGGTGAGTATCGAATTAAATCATCACATTCCCCTCAAGATCTTATCAAGTTATTTAAGAAGGGAAATTCTATTCTTTATAGTTTTACGATTATTGAGGGCTGGACATTTAAACAGATGTTACAGGCTATAAAGACTGATCCTGTTTTAGTTAATACCATTGAATCGACAGATCTTTCGGTAATTATGGCTCGAATAGGACACCCGGATGAACATCCAGAGGGACAATTTTTACCTGATACCTATCACTTCCCACGCGGCACGACAGATATTAGTTTCTTAAAACGTGCCTACCACACAATGCAGGACACACTGCAAAAAGAATGGGAAAAGCGAGACTCAACGGTTCCTTTAAAATCACCTTACGAAGCTTTAATCCTTGCATCAATTATTGAGAAAGAAACAGGTGCTGCATTTGAGAGACCCTTAATATCAGCGGCTTTTATTCAACGTTTAAATAAAAAAATGCGTTTACAAACTGACCCAACAATAATTTATGGGTTAGGGGATAGTTTTGATGGCAATATTCGCTACAAAGATTTACGCAAAGACACTCCCTATAACACCTATTTACATAAGGGACTGACTCCAACACCTATTGCTTTACCTGGTGGAGATGCGATACGGGCAGCACTTCATCCTGCAAAAAGTGAAGCTATTTATTTTGTTTCAAAAGGTGATGGCACCCATCATTTCTCTAAAACACTTGCTGAACATAACGCTGCCGTGACCAAGTACCAGTTAAAAGGTCGTAAACCAAAACGTAAAGCTAGCCCCGGTTAAAACAGATGTCCTCAATGATGAATAAGATGATTGTAATAGATGGTGTAGATGGTTCAGGAAAGGGTGTTCAAACCCGCAGACTGCATCAGTCTATTTTAGACTCTGGCCTGTCATGTGTTTTAACCCGAGAACCTGGTGGCTCGGCTGCAGCAGAAGATATTCGCGAATTACTGGTAAATGGAGATCCTGAAAAATGGGATAGCATGACCGAGTTATTATTAATGGTTGCCGCGAGGCGAGCACATTTGCGCGATACCATCTGGCCTACTTTAGAAAAAGGCAGCTGGGTTCTCAGTGACAGATTTGCTGATTCAAGCCGTGCATTTCAGGGTATTGCCGGCGAGCTTGGACTGGATGTGGTTAATGAAATGCATAAGCTAAGTATTGGTGACTTCAACCCCGATTTCGTGTTAATTCTGGATATTGATGAACATGTCGCTCTGGCAAGAGCAGAAGCACGTGGAACAGGGGAAGATCGATTTGAAAAAAAGGGCAACGAATATCACAGAAAAGTTCGCAATGCTTTTCGTGATATCGCCGAATCTAATCAGGATAGATACAAACTAATTGATGCATCAGGATCTATGGATGAGGTTACCTCAAAAATAATTTCAGCGGTAAATTCGAAATTTTCACTTAACTTATCTGTAACTTAAGTACTGATGAAAAGCGAAACCCCTGTTTTTGAACTCATCCAACCTTCGGTACTGGAGTGGCAGCAAAATCTTGTAAATCAATTTGTCGAGTTAAAACAGCAACAGAAATTACCGCATGCAATTTTAATTGAATTACGCACTGCTGTAGATAGCCGTTCATTTGGCTGGCACCTGGTTTCTGCTTTGTTATGTCAGAGTGAAACCCCGGGTAAACCCTGCGGTCAGTGTCAGGCCTGTCAGCTAATGTTGGCCAATAATTATCCCGACTTTACTTTTACCACTTTGGTTGATAACGATAAAACACATAAACTGAACAAAGATATAAAAATAGATCAAATCCGGCGTTTAATTCATCAGTTTACACTGACAAGGAATCTACAAGCAGGGAAAATAGCGTTGATCTATCCTGCTGAGAAATTAAATAAATCCTCAGCTAATAGCTTGCTTAAAACGCTTGAAGAACCATCTTCAGGTTCAACCCTTATCCTGCTCACGCATAATGCTGGAAGGTTACCAATTACCATTCGCAGTCGATGTCAAAAATGGGTGGTAGAAAACCCCAATGAGAAATTAGCAGAAGAATGGTTAACAAAACAAAGTGTACCTACTGGCCAGGTTTCAGAATACTTATCTTTAGCACGCAAAGATGCACAGCTTGCATTACAACTATTTCAACAGGAATTCAAACAGCAGCAAGATCACTTCAGTACCTTATTAAATAAATATATCCTTAATCAAATGGATATTGTGTCCATGGTGAAGTCATTAAAAATCACAGACAACGAAAAATTACGTCTGGTATTAAAAACAGAATTGCAAAATATGATCTATAATCTATTACAAAATGAACTAACAATAGCACTAAAGCATAAACTATCAGGTTTAATAACATTGCTGACTAAAATAGATAGCACATTACAAACTGAAGACAATAACCTTAATCTTCTCCTGCAGCTTGAAGACGTGCTAATATCACTTAAACAATTAGTAAAATAAAGACGAGGAAAATCATGGCCGCACCTAGAAGCCAAGGGATACTATCTCTTAACATCAAAGATAAAAGTGCTCTCTACGCAGCTTACATGCCTTATGTACAAAATGGTGGCCTGTTTATACCAACCAATAAAAAATACAGCCTGGGTGATGAAGTATTTATGCTGTTAACACTTATGGAAGATAAGGAAAGATTACCTGTAGCGGGTAAAATTATCTGGGTAACACCCCACGGGGCTCAAAGCAATAAAGCCGCAGGGATTGGGGTTCAGTTTAGTGTGCAGGATAACGGGGGAACTCGAAACAAGATTGAAGGTTTTCTTGCAGGCGCTTTACAGGCAGATAGACCCACTCACACAATGTGATTTCTTTTCTAATAGCCAGTTATTATTAGGTTTTTAAGAATACCACTCCAAAATGTTTTTCGACTCACACTGTCATCTGGATCGCATTGATCTGGCTGAATTTAATAATGATATTGATCACTTACTCAAGTTAACCCGTGAGCAACAGGTTTCTGAGATGGTTTGTATCAGTGTCAATATGGAGTCTTTTGATGAAATGTATCAAAAGATTGTACATAAAGACGGTGTATATTCAACCGTTGGAGTTCACCCAGATTATGAAGAAGCAAGAGAAACCAGTGTCGAAGAGCTTGTAACTTTATCAACTAAAGATAAAATTGTAGCTATCGGTGAAACAGGTCTGGATTACTTTCATACCGATGGCCCACAATGGCAACGAAAGCGTTTTAGAACTCACATAGATGCAGCCGTTGAATCAGGTAAACCACTGATTATCCATACTCGTCTGGCTAAAAAAGATACCATCAACATCCTCAAGGATCATCATGCAGATAAAGCAGGTGGTGTGATGCACTGTTTTACTGAAGACTGGGAGATGGCCAAGCAATCTATTGATTTAGGTTTTTATATCTCTATTTCTGGCATAGTTACTTTCAAACAGGCTGAAAATGTTAGAGAAATGGCGGCTAAAATACCCGATGACAGGCTACTTATAGAAACGGATTCTCCATGGCTTGCACCTGTCCCATTTCGTGGTAAAACCAATTTTCCTGGCCATGTCCGCTTAGTTGCCGAAAAACTAGCTGAAATCAGAGGTACTGATATTGAGACTATTGCAGAACTTACTACTCAAAATGCCAGAGATCTATTCAAATTATGAGTGTTGAATTATTGACCCCGGCAGGAAACTTTAAAAATCTGCAATATGCTATTGCTTATGGCGCTGATGCCGTTTATGCCGGCCAGCCTCGTTACAGTTTACGCGTTAGGAATAATGACTTCACGCTTGAAAACCTGGCAAAGGGCATCAATTATGCTCATGAAAATGATACAAAATTCTTCGTGGCGAGCAATATTCTTCCCCACAACAGTAAAATAAAAACCTACATGGAAGATATGGCACCGGTTATCGCAATGAAACCGGACGCTTTAATAATGGCTGACCCAGGGCTTATCATGATGGTTAGGGAACGTTGGCCTGAAACTGAGGTTCATCTTTCCGTACAGGCTAATGCTGTTAACTATGCTGCCGTAAATTTCTGGAAATCAGTTGGCATCAAACGTGTCATTCTTTCACGTGAACTATCACTCGATGAAGTAGAGGAAATTCGCCAGAAATGTCCTGATATTGAACTTGAAGTATTTGTGCATGGCGCATTATGTATCGCCTATTCAGGGCGTTGTCTGCTTTCCGGCTATGCTAATCATCGTGACCCTAATCAGGGAAGCTGTACCAATTCCTGTCGCTGGAAGTATGATGCCCACGAAGCAACTGAAACTACTGAAGGAAACTATTCTGCAATAGAACCCGAAGTAAACTTCAACAAACCAACTCTGGGTGAAGGCAAGCCAACTGACCAGGTTTATCTGTTACAGGAGAAAAATAGGCCGGGCGAATACATGCCAGCTTTTGAAGATGAACATGGCACCTACATCATGAATTCAAGAGATTTAAGAGCCGTCCAGCATGTACAACGATTAATCGATATGGGCATAGATTCTTTAAAGATCGAAGGACGGACAAAATCTCATTATTACGTTGCTAGAACAACACAGGTATATCGTAGAGCAATAGATGAAGCTGTTGCAGGTAAAAGCTTCGATATGACCTTAATGGATGATCTGGAAAAGTTATCCAACAGGGGGTACACAGAAGGTTTCTATCGAAGGCATGTGCATGATGAATACCAGAGTTACGAACAGGGCACCTCGGTGGCTAACAAACAGCAATTTGTCGGTGAAGTAATCGCTGTAAATAAAGATAAAGGAACCATTACTGTAGAAGCGAAAAATCGCTTTGAAGTAGGGGATACTATTGAAATTATGAGTCCTGAAGGTAATCAACAGATAACTATTGATCAAATGGAATCAGAAAAAGGTGAACCACGAACAGCGGCACCAGGCTCGGGCCATATTGTGAAGATCCCTGTAAATACAGAGACTCTTAGCACTAAAACTCTATTGTTAAAAGAACTTCAAACTCCTATCCATACTTAGTATGCATGCTTTGCAATGGGTTAAACCCTAGGCAGGTTTCCTTCTTTCAATTTTAATGGATCTTGTATCTTCGGTACTGCATCTTCTATCTTTACCTGAATATGCAGCTGGCTCAATTTTAAATTCATCTTCAGGTCTTCCAAAGCTGCGAGCAGTATAAGCAAAAACCAGAATGGATATGCTGAGCAATAAAATTGAGCCTACAATAGCCAGAATTAAATAAAGGTGAAAAGGGTCAGAGACTTTCTGCATATCGATAACCAGATGTCGGGCTAATGCAGTAATTGCTATGTATATCAAATACTGAACGGGTAAATGATGGGTTTTGAAGTAAATACCAACCATTGCTCCAAGTTCAAGATATATAAACAGAAGTAGGATATCTTTTAGTCCAGCATACCCACTTTCAATCATTCCCATATATTCATGCGCTGCTGACCAGACAATAGTCGCGCCGATAATGAATAATGATATATAGTGAAAAATATTGCCTAAAGTATCACCAGCTGCTTGTATAACAGCTTCCTGTTTTTTGAAATTCAAATTCATGGTTATTTATAATTTTTATAGTTGTATGTCGTAGACATTACACTATTTTTATTAATACAATCAATGAATTTTATACGGCTATTTATTACCGTACATCCCTGTATCGATAAGGCTGAACTATTCCTGGTTAGCTAATAAAGAACTCCATGCATCGTCTGGTTGAAATCGATCTCCAAAACGTTCCTGGTAAATTTTCATATTCTGCTGAATCTCATCTACCCCGGTCTCATCACCATAATTTAATGGACCTCCTCGAAATGGCGCAAAACCAGTTCCAAAAATGACACCAGCATCCAGTAAGTCTTTATCATCCACAATACCTTCGCGTAAACAACTGGCAGATTCATTCAATAAACGAAATATCAGGCGGTTTTGAATTTCACTCTGATTGCCCATATCAGCATCCCGGTCTTTAATGATTTTGCCTTTTTTATAATGATAAAAACCTGAACCTGATTTTTTACCAAGATTTTTTGCTTCGACCTTTTTAACTAGAACCTCAGGTACCTCAAATTGGCATAACTCGGATAAATTATTTGCAACCGAAAGACAAATATCAAGCCCGACAGTATCAGCAAGTTCAACCGGTCCCATTGGCATTCCAAAATCAATTGCTGCTTTATCAATGGCTTCGGCAGCAATGCCTTCATCATGTAGAGCAACTGCCTCAACCAGGTATGGAACTAAAATACGATTGACCAAAAAACCGGGGGAACTGTTGACAGGTAAAGGTAATTTACCAATATGCCTGCAAAATGATGACGCCCTTTTAACAACTATTTCTGGTGTGCCATCTTTTTTAACCACTTCAACTAAAGGCATCATAGCAACAGGATTGAAAAAATGTAAACCGACCAACCTGGATGGATTCTGTAAAACTTCAGCCAGGGTTTCTAGCGGAATGCTAGAAGTATTTGTCGCAAGCACAGCATCTTTTTTCATGCGTGGTTCAATATCTTTATAAATAGCATGCTTGGCTTCGATGTTTTCAAATATTGCTTCAATGACAACATCTGCATGAGGAACACCATTACCTTCACAGTCAGGAATTAACCGGTCGATAGCCTGATTTCGTTCATGAGTTGTTTTTAGCTTTCGTGAAAATAACTTATTTGCTCTTGCAAAAGCCTGGCTTAAATATTTGGGCTCACGTTCCTGCAAAGTCACTTTAAATCCCTTAAGAGCACACCATGCAGCAATATCCCCACCCATGATTCCAGCGCCAATAACATGCACATGTGTTGGCTGAAAAGCCTTTTTATTTCCAAGGCCCTTCAAACGAGTTTGTAGAAAAAACACCCTAATTAAATTTCGTACAGTATTGCCCTGAACCAGACTGGCCACAGAAAATGCTTCCTGCTCCATCATTTGAGGGCTTCCATAATATTTATTCCACACATCCAGCAATGCATAGGGAGCAGGGTAGTGTTTGATGGAAGCTTTTTTAGCAACCTGCTTTTTCATTATCATAGTTACTAATGGTCGTAAAACAGGAAGCGAAAGGATAGTTCCAATCAGGGGTAATTTACGCTTATCCGGAGTTGATAAAGCAATTTGTGTAGCACTACGCTTTAACTGTCGAGCTGGCTGTACATAGTCTACCAGTCCCATTTTTCTGGCTCGTCTGGCCGTTAATGAACGGCCGGTCAGCATCATTTCAAGAGATTGTAATGGATTAACTATCCGGGTTAATCGGACAACACCACCAAACCCCGGGTGTATGCCTAGCTTGACTTCAGGTAGGCCGATAAGAGTTTTAGCGCTATCCAGTGCAATTCGATAATCACAGGCTAATGCCAGTTCAGTACCTCCACCCATGCAGAAACCTTCAATAACCGAAATAGTCGGACAGGGTAAAGCTTCAATTTTACTGAAAACATCCTGACCTCTTTTAATAATGATTAATGCTTCCTGATGATTTTTCACCTCTAAAAATTCATTAATATCAGCACCGGCTATAAAACCTGAAGGTTTACCAGAACAAAAAATTACAGCTGTTGGTAGTTCCTGCTTTAAATCATCTAGTATTTTATCCAGTTGTTCCATGACATCACGGGATAAATAATTGGCATTCCCTCCCTGTCTATCAAGAGTAAGCCAGAGAATACCTTTGTTATCAGTTTCCAGTTTCCAGTGGTTGTTGCTAGTGTCCTTCTCTATTGAAGTAGTCATTACACGCCCTCTCTTTCAATTAACATAGCGCCACCCTGGCCACCACCGATGCATAAAGAAGCTATGCCTCGTTTCGCCTTTTTCTTTTGTAATGTTTTCGCAAGGTGTAATACGATTCTCGCTCCACTTGCACCGACAGGGTGTCCGAGACTAATACCGCCACCATGAATATTGAGTCGATCCATTGGAATTTCACCGATTGCTGTACCTAACCCGAGATGTTCTTTGCAATATGATTTGTCTTTTAATGCCTCTACCACGGCAAGAACCTGAGCAGCAAAAGCTTCATTAATCTCCCAGTAATCAATTGAATCGACCTTAAGGCGGCGTGACCGAAGCAGGGGAGCGATAGCGTGAGCAGGGCCAAGACCCATTTCATCAGGAGCAAGTCCGGCCCATTGAGTTGTTACCAGTCGGGCTAAAACAGGTAAATCATATTTTTCTACGGCATCTGCACTGGCCAGTACCAAGCTAGCAGCTCCATCAGTAATTTGAGAACTATTACCTGGTGTAACAGTTCCAAAAGGTTTATCAAAAGCAGGTCTGAGTTTTGCCAGCCTTTCTAAAGATGAGTCTTCACGAACCCCCTCATCCTTATCATAGAGTTTTCCTTTTCTATCAAATATTGGGATGACTTCACTTAAATCATCTGTTTGTTGAGCTTGAAACAAACGCTTATGACTTTGAACAGAGTAGCTATCCATCATTTCCCGGGTAATACCAAAACGATGCGCTATCTTTTCAGCGGTTTGCCCCATCGATAGACCAACAACCGGATCTTTTAAACCATTTAATAATGCGATAACAGGAGCAAAATAAGCAGGACGAATTTGACTTAAAACTTTTAATCTTGCACCAAAAGTTTTAGCACCCCACCAACTGGCTAACCAGGTCACCATATTGTCATGGAAAAGTAGGGGGGCCCGACTCATGGCTTCAATTCCACCAGTCAGAATCAAATCAGACCGGCCATCAGCAATAGAAAGAGCAGCATTATCCATCGATTGCATACCCGAAGCGCAGTTTCTATGGACGGTATAAGCAGGGACTTTATCACCACAACCAAGTCTTAGTGCCACAATGCGGCTGATATTAGCTTCATCAGAGCCTGGCATTGCAGAGCCAAAAATAACTTCATCAAAAGCATCTGGTTCAAAAGGCATTTTATCTAGCAATGCTCTTGATGCATTAATGGCCAGATCAGCATGTTTAAACGGACCGGGTTTCCCCCTGGCTTTTAAAAATGGAGTTCTACATCCGTCAATTATATAAACAGGTCTGGCGTAATCTATTTTTTTAAATGCCATGTTATATCCCAACTTGTTGATTTATATGGCCAACATTGTAGATTTCCATACAGTAGTTGGCTGCTGGTGATCAATATTCTTTTATTTTCTTTTTATATAGACTAACTTAATTTCAAATTATTTCTATAAGTTTTAATTTGAAACTTATATTTAATAATCTGATGATGCTTTTTATCACAATTTACACGACTTAACTGAATAAATTAATCGTTGATTCTTGATGAAATTTAATATTAAACATCTCTATTGGTTTGGTTGATCTTAAGCATGTTGTTTATATTACAATTTTGTCATTATTAATAATTAATTGGTTTCAGCTATTTTAGGTTGAATCCATAGATTAAGTATTAAATGAATTATTTCCTACCCAAAGAGGTACGTTTAGTTTGTGATTAAAAGTTTTATTGTGACACTCTGCCTTGTGATTTTATATTGGAGTTTATGGCATAGTTCCTCTATTTTTGAATATGCACCTTATGCCAGCCTCTGGTTTGCACCTTCAGGCTTAGCGGTTGCCATTCTATTACTGTGGAATCGAGATGGCTTTGTCAAAGTATGGATTTGCGTCTGGTTTGTTTCAATGCAGACTCAGTTTGTGCAGTATGGAAATGTTAACTTCATCGGTAATTTAACAGTCTCCAGTTCAATTGCTTTTGGTTTTACAATCCCTTACTGGTTGGCAGTGAGATCATTTCTTAAAATAGAGCACCTAAATAAGGAGACTGCAACAAGTGCTTTACTGCGTCCTATACTGTTTCCATTATTTTTGCTTGCAGGTTCTCTAGGGGCTGCAACTTTAGGTATTCTTTCACTCATTTCTTTTGGAGATTTGACAGTAACTGACGGAAAATCAATATGGTTAGCCTGGTGGATTGGTGATTTTGTTGGAGTTATCTTACTTGCCCCCATTTTTGTACTGTTAGGTTATCGTTTTTTAAAGCCATGGATAGAACCTGAAAATACACTACTGGTACAAAATGCTAGCAACCAAAAAGCATTTTCACTTGATATGGTATCCCTAATCTCAATCCTTATGATTATTTTACTGCCTTCTATTATAGCTATTGCACGAGCAGAGCTTGATGAGCGCATTCCGATTATATTCTCATTTTTTCTTGCTCTTTTGTCTATAACAATACTAACAGCAAGAAACACCTGGACAGTTATTTTAATAACAACTGTTTTATCTTCACTCAGCATCATCATAACGGTTAAGTATTTTAGTGTACGGGGCGATGGAATTGCCTATCAAACAACACTTCTTGCTATCGCAATTACTTCGTATTATTTCTATGATTTCGTTAAGTCATTTACGTCAAATACACAGCAATTGGTAGAAATGGAAAGATCCCTTGGTACCGCAAGCAGGTTACTAACATTAAACGAGCTGAGTACAAACATTGCACATGAGTTAAGTACACCATTGCAAACGGCATTAATTGCATCACAGCGTGTACGACGACGTCTACAAAAAATAGAAGGTGACTGGTCAGTTGAAAAAACTGAGTTAACAAACATAAAATTAGCTATAGAGCAGGCTAGTAAAACAATTGATTCAGTTCGAAATCTGGTTAAATCACCTGGATCAGAAAATGTATGTTGCTCTCTGCAAGATACTTTTGAAATCACCTTGAAGCTTATTGAATCGGCTGCACATGAAGATGATGTTGAAATAAATATCTCAGATCTCAGTAAACTGCCTCCAGTTGCAATTGGACAAAATGAATTGATACAGGTTTTTCTGAATTTGATTAATAACAGTATCAGTAGCCTGAGTGAGGTTACGAATAAAAAAATCAGTATCTCGGCTATAGATTCAAATTATTCAGAGATATTTCTTCAAATATCTGATTCGGGTAGAGGTATTGGAAAGCACCTTTCTACTAACCTTTTTAAAATAGGCACTTCACAATCTGATGATGGGCTTGGGCTTGGGCTTGGGCTTTGGGTTAGCAGATCAATTGCGGAACGTAGAGGCGGGTCGCTAGATTATATAAACGAAAGTAACACTGACAGTTTTTTTCAACTGACTCTTAAAACTGCAAAAGGAATTCAATAATGACGGGGCTAGTATATGTTGTCGATGATGATGCATTGTTAAGGCATTCTTTAACCGGCATTCTGTCAGATGCAGGGTTTAAAACGATTGAATTTTCCAGTGCAGAATTATTTTTAGAGCACCCGGTAAGTTACAAACCTGGTTGTATTTTACTGGATGTAAAAATGCACGGTATGTCAGGATTTGATATGCAAGAAAAACTACTGCAACGTGATTTTGTACCACCCATCATATTTTTAACAGGTAGTTCCAGGCTTGAGAAAGCAGTGGATGCGATGAGGGCAGGGGCTAGTCATTTTCTTTTAAAACCCATAAATGATGACCAACTGCTCGATGCAGTAACAGAAGCTATCAATCAATCTAAACAAGCTTCTGAGTTTTTTACATTTCTTCAAAAACTGACCGATACAGAGAAAAAAATAGCCATGCTTATAAGTCAGGGTTTTTTAAGCAAGCAAATTGCAGACATATTGAGAACTAGTACTCGAACCGTTGAGTGGCATAGATCAAACATAGGAAAAAAGGGGGGATTACCTAATTATTACTTGAGTAATAATTAATTACTGGAAAAACACCAAAACAACAGTACTATTTACACCAAGACATCTTCTTTACTAGTAATCAATACGGGGGAAAATTCTACTCCTTATGTTTAAATATAATCATATACATTTATGCTAATGTAACTTAGCTAAATGAGTAATATTTTTGCAATCAAACTAAAGTCAGAGACTTTTTGGAAATGTATTTTTGAAACATGAAGAAAAGATTACTTTTACTATCCATTCTATTTTTATCATTTTTTAGAATCGATATAGCAACTGCCAGGGATGAAGTTCGTGTATTAGTGTTACTTTCTCTGGATGTTACCTACCCCTATGTCAAATCTAAAGTAGATGGGCTAGCCTTTGAAGGCACAAGAAACTCAAAAACAATATTGCTTGATATTCAATCCCTTGAAGACGAACGCTTTACTGATGCAGATAAACTACACAGTTACTATACCGCTAAAGCGGAGCAGTTAAAAAATAGTCACCCAGATGTCATTGCAGTAACAGGCTCTCCCGTTATTTTTTCATTTTACAATAACTATCTTTATCCTCTTATGCCTGATGTACCAATGGTGGGGGAGACACGTATAGTCCCAGAAAATCATAAACCTCCAACATACAGTTTTATCCAGTATCATCAGAATATTCCTAAAACAATCAATATGGCTCTAGAAATCACAAAGCCGAAAAATATTTACCTGATAGGCGATGCTACTCACCCTGGGTCTCGATTATCGATGAAACTTGTAGAAAAAAGCATTCCAAAAGGGACTAATATCAACATTGAACGCCTGGATATGCCTCTCAATGATCTGATAAAAGCAGCAAAAGATCTTCCGAAAAACTCTGTTGGTTTTTTTAGTCTGATATTTAGTGATGGTCATGGAAATAGAATTGTTCCTGAAAATGCGCTTATGAAAATAGCTGAAAATGTACCTTTTCCGATATTTGCATTTCATGAAACCATGGTAGGCTCTGGAGCAACCGGAGGGGTAGTCGCAAAGGGTGAGGATGTCGGTATTCAGTTGGTTAAAGAAAGTTTACTTGCGGTTGAATCAAGGCCATTCAATCCACCTAGAATAGTGCCCGCAATAAGTTCAATATTGTTTGATGGACATTTTTTAGATAAATATCATATTAAACTAAGCAAATTGCCTGAAGGAGCTGAAGTTATCAATATAACACCCGGTTTACTTGATAAGTACTGGTATGAAATTCTGGCAATTATTTCTCTGATAATCATTTTAAGCTCAATGATATTGATTCTTTTTCACTTTTATCGCCAGAGAAATAAGCTAACTAGCAGACTATCCATAATAAATGAAGAGCTTGAACAACGGGTTGATGACAGGACTCATAGTTTACTAGAGGCAAATAGCGCACTACATAAAAAAGAATCTGAAATTACACATTTGATGCTGACTGATTCTTTGACTGGCCTTCCAAATCGTCGATATTTTGAAGATGAAGTTCATAGAGAATTTAAGCGATCTGAACGAAATAATTCAAATCTATGCATTGCAGTCTGTGATATTGATCATTTTAAAAGCATAAATGACTTTTATGGACACAATGTTGGAGATATTGTTTTATCACGACTGGCACGTTGCATTAATGAAACTGTAAGACAAAGTGATTTTGTTGCACGCTGGGGCGGTGATGAATTTGTTATTATTCATATCGATAGTGATCGAGTTACAGCAGAAAAATTTGCCAAACGTGTACTATTAGCTGTAGAAAAACTTCAAATTAAAGAAATTATGAAAGCAGTAACGATTAGTATTGGTATTTCTCAACGAAAAGAAAATGATTCTCTAAAAGATTTAATGGAAAGAGCCGATCAGGCTATGTATAAATCTAAGACAGAAGGCACTAACAGAATCTCTTATAAATAAAACTGGACGAGCAAAATACTTACCAAACTGATTCATGTCTTGTTTTAGTTTTTTATGGTTATTTCGTAAGCGACCGGCGAAACACATCTATTAATTTTTAATATAGAGCATCATGCTATCGACCTTTAAAGTTTTCATGAGGTATAGCAGATGTCAGCAAAACAACTCACTCTGACACAAAGCAAGTGGTCAGATCGTATTTCTGC
>JABHSO010000040.1 GCA_018669845.1 Gammaproteobacteria bacterium
GCGGCAGTGATTGCGATTGCGAGTAAATTTTTATTCATAATATCTCCTTAAGTTTTTTTAATAATTTATCATTGATGGATTTGCGCGAATGATAGTAGGTTTATATTGATATAATTGCAAAAAATATATGAGTAAAACAATCAGTTATATTTAAAAAGTTGAAATAAAATGGCTGTTTGTTGTAATTATGATAACAAATGAGAATTTTTATGTGGTTTTATTGACTTAAATTAACTTGTGGTAGAGTGGTGTTTTTCTATTTTCATTTGATTATTTCGATATGTCACAATCAATTGGTCCAACCTTAAGGAAATATTGGACGTTTTGTTCTGGAATGCCATTTGGACAATGGTTTTTTAGTAAAGCTATAGGATTTATAGCACCCTATTCGGGTACTATTTCTGCTCGAGTCGTTCATCTGGAGCCTGGGCAGGGAGAGGTTACACTTCAGGAACACCGTATAGTCCGAAACCATTTGAAATCTATTCATGCTATTGCCCTGGTAAATTTAGCTGAGATGGTAACCGGGCTGACATTGATGAATAGCTTGCCAGATAATACACGCGGTATTCTGACTGGCATTCAAATGCAGTATTTGAAGAAAGCACGAGGATTGCTTACGGCCAAATGTGTTTGTGAAATACCTGTAACTAATGAAAAAAATGAAATGGAAATTATTGGTAAAATTACCGATGAAGAGGGTGATGTTGTGGCAACCGCTCTAGCTAGTTGGCTGATCGGGCCAGAGAAAAGTTAAAGGATTTGTAACTACTACTCAGAGTAGTTAAAAAGTAAAAAGATATTCACCACGAAGTCACGAAGGACACGAAGAAGAACAAAAGCGCAATAATTAAACTCTAATCATTCAAGCATTAGTCATGCATTTCGAACAAACTTGATTATTACACATAAAGATTCACCTTCGTGTTCTTCGGGGTGAAAAATCTTTAAATTGTTCGAATATTGAAACTTGCTGAGTGGTTATCAGGAAGTTTTATCCTTTAGTAATTGTTTTATTTCGGCATAAGCATTTTCCATGTGCTTTTCAAGAATTAGTCGAATGTCATCATCACCAACTTGTTTCTCATTAGTGGAATTTATTTCATCAGGAAGCCCTTCCTGAGGTGTTTCCTCTGTAACTGGTTCGTCAGTTTCTTCTTGATGAATAATTTCCTCTTCATCAATAATTTCACTATCTGACTCATCCTGTTCGATTTCAAAATCCTTGTGTTCATCGGAAGAGTATGAGGTTTTTATTTCCTCTGCTTCTGGCTGTCCTCTGAATAAAAGATCCTTCAATAAAGGAATATCTGCTTCGTTGCTCATAGTTTGTGATGCTTCAATTCGTAACCACGGTCTTTATAATAGCTGTAATGGGAACGGGCATGATCTTTATTATCTGCAGCAACAACTTCGATGACTCGTTCAAATTGTGCAAAAAAGTGAGGGATTTCATTGCTCAAATTTATCAATAACTGTCTTTCACCATGAGGATCGGCCTGATGGTTAATAAGAATCGGTGTTAGCAGACCTTGCTGTTCCTGCTGGTCATGTGGCAGAAAACTTTCTTCTTCGCTGATCCACAACATTCGATCCAGTTTATCAGTTTGATATTGGTTGGCAGTGAGCAACAGGACGTTTTGCTTGCTCTGATAGGCCTTATGACACAACTTACAAACCAGTCCATCAGTGGTGTGCTGAGACTGGGTTAAGTCATAGAAATCTATGCGTGTCATAAAGCCTGAACTATCCTGATATTTTATTTTTCTTCGAGTTGATCCAGTATGTATTGAGTTAAAAGTGGTACAGGACGGCCAGTGGCACCTTTATTATCACCGGAAACCCAGGCTGTTCCGGCTATGTCCAGGTGAGCCCATTTATATTTTTTGGTGAATCGGGATAAAAAGCAGGCTGCAGTGATGGTGCCTGCTTCTCGACCACCTATGTTGGCAATATCTGCAAAATTACTTTTTAGCTGATCCTGGTACTCATCCCATAACGGTAATTCCCAGACTTTATCTTCAATCTGTTTTCCTGCCCCGATTAAATCATTTACTAGTGGACTGTGGTTTCCTAAAACAGCAGAAGGGTTTCTTCCTAATGCAACAATACAGGCTCCAGTTAAGGTAGCGATATCGATAACCACATCGGGGTCAAATTTTTCTGCATAAGTCAGTGCGTCACAAAGAATTAATCGACCTTCAGCATCGGTATTCAAGATTTCAATGGTAAGCCCTGACATGCTGGTGACAATATCACCGGGTCTGGTTGCAAGGCCGTCAGGCATATTTTCGGTAGCTGGAATAATCCCGACTACATTCAGAGGTAGCTGCATTTCTGCAACTGCTGAAATAGTTCCAAGCACAGACGCTGCACCGCACATATCATATTTCATTTCATCCATCGAAGCTCCAGGCTTCAGAGATATACCACCCGAATCGAAAGTCACTCCTTTACCAACCAGTACGATAGGTTTCTGGTCTGATGGGCCACCATGGTATTCCAGTGAAATAAGTTTGGCTGGCTGACGACTTCCGGCAGACACAGATAAGAAAGAACCCATTTCCAGTTCTTTCATGTCTTCTTCTTCAAGAATTTCGACTACAACTGGAGGGAAGGTTTTTTCAAGGCGTCTGGCCTGTTCTGCAAGATAAGTTGGGGTGCAAATGTTGCCGGGTAAATTACCGAGATCTTTTGCCAGGCTTACTCCAGAGCTAATTGCATTTCCCTGTTGAATGGCTTGCTCACCAATATTTAACTCTCTTCTGCTGGGTACATTCATAACCAGCTTACGAATGCCTTTCGGTGCTTCGTTTTTCTGTCTCTTAAGCTGTTCACAATGATAGCGATTTTTTTCCATCTGCATAACAGTCTGGTTAACCTTCCAATCAATAGTACGGCCTTTTATATTGATATCGGTCAGATAAGAATAGGCTTCCATAGCGCCCAGATTATCCAGCGCAGCAGACAGGCTATCCAGAATTTTTAAATAAGTTTTTTCATTCAGGTCTTTATCTTTACCGCAGCCGACCAGTAGTACTCGATCAGATAGTGTGCCGGGTACATTATGTAATACTCGTGTTTGCCCCAGTTTACCGTCCATGTCACCACGACGAATGATGGTGGATAGAAAGCCATCACTCATTTTATCTATTTGTCGACCGGCACGTGATAATTTACGAGGTTGTGATACGCCAATGATTAAACAGGCTGTTCGTTGTTTTTCCGGATTACCGCTTTTTACATTAAATTCCACAGATACTTACCCTATGTTTAATAAGTGGAAAGCCTTGTTGTTACCCTTTCAGGGAAAGTTTCAACAAGGTTTTCAAGAGTGTCTTAAACCCGAAATTACCCTTTATGGGTTGGTCGGGAAATTAACCGTTATAATGGTATATGTTAGCTTAAGTTGCAAATAACAACCCGTCTGATTTTGCTTTTATATCCAGTAATGTCGTTTTCTTAATTGATTATAGTATTTTAGACAATTAAAATTCACTAATGCTATCTATTGTCCAACGTTATCTCATTCTTGAAATATTTAAAAGTAGTGCTGCGACTATTTTAATATTGTTCGTTATTTTAATGAGCAATACTTTAGGTAGAGTGTTGTCAGAAGTATCGGATGGTGAAGTACCCATAGAAGCCCTGTTGCCGGTATTTTTAGGCCAATCTATTCAAATTTTATCTTTTTTACTGCCCCTTGGTTTTTTTCTGGGTGTGGTGTTTGCTTTTGGACGTTTATATAAAGATCATGAGTTAGTAGTTTTACATGCCTGTGGTTTTGGTTATAAACAACTGTACAGTTCAGTTGTGCTGATTATGTTACCGATTGTTTTACTCACTGCCTGGTTAAGTATCTGGATGAGTGCCGAGGCATTGCAGAGTGCAAAAAATATTGTCGATGAAAAGAAAGATATTCATCAATTTCAGCGACTCAAAGTAGGCCAGTTCAATTTAAGTAAAGATAAAAAGAATGTATTTTTTATGCAATCCATGTCGGCCAACAAACTTGAAATACAGGATGTAATTATTACTCAAAAAGGAGAACAGTCTAATGTGCTGGAAACAGCTAAATTCGGGAAACATAAACTGGATGGTAAAACAGGTGACCTTTTTCTTGAAGTAGGTCCGGGTACCCGTTATGAAGGTAAGGCAGGAAGTGTTGATTATAAAATTATTGAATTTGATACTCACGGCATTCTTCTGGAAAAGAACCAAACTAAAATTGATGCGTTGAAACCTTCGGAAAAACATTTCAGCCAACTTCAGCAATCGAAGAAACGTAAGGACAAAGTTGAAGTTCTATGGCGTCTGAATATACCTTTAACATTAATCATCTTAGGTTTGCTAGCCGTGCCGCTTTCTTATATATCACCACGCCAGGGGCGATATGGACGTATTGGACTGGCGTTACTGGTGTTTATTGTTTATCTGAATCTTCTTGGTTTTAGTAAAGGTGCTATGGAAAGAGATAGCTTACCTATGTGGTTGAATTTCTGGTGGGTGCATATTGTTTTTATCATACTAACCCTGTTACTTTTGAAACAAAGAACTAAACAATCCATTTTATTTTGGCGGGGTAAAAGTCAGTGATTTTTTCAAGATACCTGGCGATAAATATTTTTAAAGGCACTGCTTTAGTGTTAATGATTCTGGTCAGTCTGAGTTTGTTTTTTACCATGATTCAGCAGATCGATCATATTGGTAGGGGACAGTATGGTGCCTGGCAATTCACTCAATATATTTTGCTAAGAGCTCCAGCGATGGTTGTAGATTTTATGCCGCTGGCGGCATTGTTAGGCAGTATATTAAGCCTCGGCAATCTGGCTTCAAATAGTGAACTGATTGCATTTCAATCATCCGGCATGTCAGTTAATAAATTTATTCTGGCCGTTTCACAGGCGGCATTTGTACTGGCACTCATAGCATATGTTATTTCAGATTTTGTGGTTCCTTACAGTGAAACCACTGCGAGAGAGATAAAAGCTTCGAGCATTTCTTCTCGAGTGAGTATGCAATCCAGAAAAGGTTTATGGATAAAGGATAAAAGCAATATAATTTTTATTCAGCGATTATTTCCCGATGGAAATGCCCGGAATATTGAAATATATCATCTGGGTGATAATGATCGGCTGCAATCGACGACATTTGCACGTAAAGCTATTATCAAAGAACAGGGATGGGTGTTACAAAAGGTTAAAAAAACGCTGCTAACAGAGAGTAAGATTTCGGTAGTGAACAAAAAACAAATTCTGTATGAGGGGGGGCTGTCTGAGAAACTATTGCAATCTCTTGTCGTAAAACCAAGGCAGATGTCTAGTAGTGATCTGTTCACCTATATAACATTTCTGGATGAAAATAAGTTGAACTCTGATGCGGAGTCTCTTTCATTCTGGCAGAAGGTTTATTCTCCTTTAACCGTTATGGTTATGGCTATTCTTGCAATTCCGTTTGTATTGGGTTCACAGCGTAACAGTAATACCGGACAACGTATTATTACCGGGATATTATTAGGGTTGGTATATGTCATCATAGACAAAGTATTAATCCAGTTAGGTGAGCAACTTAATTTAATTGCATTTGTAAATGCGCTTATCCCTACATTACTGTTTATTCTATTTACGGCATTTTTGATTCACCGCAAGGTAATTAAAAATTAATGGTAGCTACTCAGAACGTTTTAATATTCGATGACTAAAGTATTTTTTCACCACGAAGAACACGAAGGACACGAAGGTAAATATTTATGTGGTAATAACTGTTAACCTTATATCAATGAGCTGTTTATCAGCTTGTATTTTCAGTTTTTTGTTTTTCTTAGTGAGCTTCGTGGTGAATGTTTTTTTTATTAACTACGCTGAGTAGTTACTATGATTTCTTATTCTCATCTACGCTCACTTTAGAGATATTAATTATTCTGGTATTACTCAAGTGATCATGCCAGGTATACGGGGTAAATAGTCGCCACCAGTAACCCAGGCCAAAACAGGCAAAGGATAATAGCGCAAATATCAATCTTAAAAAGCTGATTGACCAGGAAGGGTTAAGACCATAATCATTGATGATTCTTATTTTCCAAACCTTCATTCCTAACGTTTGTCCTGATTTATTCCAGAACCAGCTATAAAAAATAAAAACTATTAGTAATAAATAAATAGAATAATAAATTCCACCGACGACTTCACCCTGGTTAAACGGTAATAGAATTGCTGTTCCAATAAATAAAATTGAAATAATTAAAAAGCTGTCGTAAATCATCGCAATGATTTGTTTTAATAAACTTGCAGAAGGACATTTTAGTAATATTTTAGGGTTCATGATGGGGAAATTTAAAAAATCAACCCATATAATAAAAAAGTTTGTAAAAATCAACAATATATTATTGAAATATTTTTATCCCTTTTTATAATCAGTGTACGTAAACCACCTATCAGGAATAAAAATGGCTATTAAGAAAAAAACTGTTAAATCTCCGAAGAGTGCTGCTACAAAAAAATCGGCAATGAAAAAGACCTCAGTGAAAAAAACGGGTCGTGGTCGACCTAAGGCAGCAGCAAAAAAAGCAGTAGCAAAGAAGCCTGCAGTAAAAAAACCTGCAGTAAAAAAAGCACCTGCCAGGAAAGCCGTAGCAAAAAAATCAGTGGCTAAAAAACCTGCTGCTAAAAAGACAGTTTATAAAAAGAAAGTAGCCAGGGTTGCTAATCCAGCTGTAGAAAGAATGAAGGCTTTAAGAGCTGAACTTGCTGAAGTAAAAGCTGAGTTGAAAGCGACTAAGAAACGTGAAGCAGGATTATCTAAAATCGCGGCTAGCATGAGTTCAGCAATCGAGAAATCGGTTTCTAAAATGATGAAAACTGAAATGGCCAGTCTTGAAAAGTCACTTAAGCCAAAGCCTCGTAAAAAGGCAGCAAAGGCTGTTAAAGTTGGTGATAGCAAGTAATACCAAGCAGTTGATAGGCTAAGGCTTATTGAGTAAAAAAAAGGCACATTATTTGTGCCTTTTTTTTGCACAAGGATGTGCTTATACCCGGTAGGCATGGATAGCCTAAAGAGGGTGCTTGCCAGGGATGGCCTTATGCTGTGAGCGCATGGATGCGCAGGAACAGTGCTTGCACATAGACTCCTGTTAAAATCATATCTTAAGATGAATCACTTACAGCTATCTTATTCAACAATAGATCGGTTTATTGATACGATATGGTCTGAAAAAGGTCTTTCTAAATTAACCCTGGATGCATACCAACAGGATTTAAAATTATTTGCGCAGTGGTTAGATAAACAGGATCTGACTTTGATTGAAGCTTCTCAAACATCCATCCTTGAGTACATGGCTTTTAAAGTAGATCAAAAAAGTGCAGCACGTTCTAATGCCCGACTACTTTCAACGTTGAAACAATTCTATCGTTTTCAGGTAAGAACCGGACAGCGGGAAGAAAATCCTACCGAGTTAATTAGTGCCCCGAAGTTAAACCGGAATTTACCGGATAATTTAAGTGAAAAAGATTGTGATAATTTGCTAAATGCCCCGGATATTAAATCAGAATTTGGTTTACGTGATCGTTGCATGCTTGAACTGATGTATTCATCAGGTCTTAGAGTGAGTGAACTGGTGTCCCTGGAATTGAATCAGCTTAATTATAATTTGGGCTTGATAAGGTTAACCGGAAAAGGAAATAAGGAACGTGTGGTGCCGGTGGGAGAAGAAGCTTTATTCTGGATCAGAAAATATATAAAAGAGTCCCGCCCTGTTTTGCGCAAAGAACAACGACCCACAGATGCATTATTTCTTTCCAGTCGAGGCTCTGGCATTACTCGCCAGGCATTCTGGCAGCATATTAAAAAATATTTAACCATTGCCGGATTAAAAGACAGTTATTCACCGCATTCACTCAGGCATGCTTTCGCAACTCACCTGCTTAACCATGGTGCCGATTTACGTACCGTGCAAATGTTATTAGGGCATAGTGATTTATCGACAACTCAAATCTATACACATGTAGCACAGGCCCGGTTGCAGGCGTTGCATGAGAAGCATCATCCTCGGGGGTAGTGGGTAGTAAAACAATTTTTCACCGCAAAGGACGCAAAGGTACGCAAAGGGGTAATCAGGTTGTCGTTTAAGCTTTAACTTGTTTTACCCTTTAGGATTTAAACTGGATTTCAAAAGTAGTAAAAAATAAAAACCTTTGCGTACCTTTGCGCCCTTTGCGGTTCAAAAGGTTTTAATGCAGCAAAGTAAACATCTTACGACGATAGGTTTGTACTAATGGGTTTTCTCCACCCAGCATGTCGAAAATTTCTATCAGTCCTTTTTGTCCTGCCCCATCATTAAATGACCTGTCTTTCATCATGATTTGCATCAATATTTTTATCGCTGCTTCATGATTGCCACCGGCGTTAAGGTAAGTGCTCATTTGTAGCAGGGCATCCAGATCATCTGGATTATCATTGATACGTTGTTCCAGTTCGGCGGGGTCACCCAGGTCTTTTAATTGATTAGCCAGTTTTATCTGGGTCAGTATTTCTTTTACTTCCTGTTGCTCTTTTTCTTCATCTGATAATGTGTTGATTAGAGCAATGGCTGAGTCGAAGTCATTCTGATTAGCAACCAGTTTGGCGATGTTTATCTTCAATTTTGAATTTTGTGGATCATTGGCCAGTGCAGTATTGAGCATTTCCAGAGCTTCCTGTTCTTTTCCTTCTCCAAAAGCCTGAAAGGCTGCAGTCAGGATTTGATCAGATTCAGTTTTAATATAAGGGTCAAGAAATTTCTTAACCTCAGATTCAGGCAGTGCACCCATAAATTCATTGACCATTTGCCCATCTACAAAAAGTTTTACCGTTGGCAGACTTTTAACGCCTGCCTGAGCGGCAAGCTCTCCCTGTTCATCACTGTTTACCATCGCCAGTGTAAAGGCACCCTGATATTCTTCCGCCAGTTTATGCAATACCGGAATTAATGATTGGCAGGGTTGGCACCAGTCAGCCCAGAAATCAACAAGCACAGGCTGTTTAAATGAGTTTTGGATAACCAGAGACTCAAAGTCTTCAATGGTCACATTATAGATATATGGAGAGTCGCTCATTGCTTTTTTACCGGTAAAAAATGATGATGAATATATGAGGATTTAAGTTACAAAATCAAGCTTGCGTTATATACTTTAAATTAATTAGCAGTCTCTACAACGCCTGTAAAAAAACATAATGGAAACAAATCTTTGAATAGTCAATACGATGCATCATCAATAGAAGTTCTTACGGGACTTGATCCGGTTAAAAAAAGACCGGGTATGTACACGGATACTACTCGTCCAAATCACCTCGCTCAGGAAGTTATCGATAACAGTGTGGATGAAGCTATAGCCGGCTTCGCCTCACAAATTGGTGTTATTTTGCATCACGATAATTCGGTGTCTGTTATTGATGATGGTCGTGGAATGCCGGTAGATATTCATCCACAGCAGGGTATTCCCGGTGTTGAAGTTATACTCACCAAACTGCATGCAGGAGGAAAATTTTCTAATAAAAACTACGAGTTTTCAGGCGGTTTGCATGGTGTTGGCGTATCAGTTGTAAATGCTTTATCCAGTAAACTGGATGTGCGTGTTCGACGTGATGCAAAAGAATATTCAATCAGTTTTGCCGATGGTGATAAAACCAGTGATTTAACAGAAATCGGTAAGGTAGGTAAAAAAAATACTGGTACCACTATCCACTTCTGGCCGAATACCAGTTATTTTGACAGTGCTAATTTTTCAATACCACGACTTAAACATGTATTGCGTGCCAAAGCGGTTTTGTGCCCGGGTCTACGTGTAAAATTTTATGTAGAAAAAACTAAGGAAAGTGAAGACTGGCATTACCAAGACGGTTTATCTGATTACCTTAAAGAAGCACTTGAAGGTTATGAATTATTGCCAGAAGAACCTTTTATGGGTTCCATGCAAGGTGAGAAAGAAGCCGTGGACTGGGCTGTTAACTGGTTGCCTGTGGGCGGTGAAGCAATAACGGAAAGTTATGTGAATTTAATTCCAACTGCCCAGGGTGGCACCCACGTAAATGGGTTACGGACTGGTCTGACTGATGCGATTCGTGAATTTTGTGAATTCCGCAGTCTGTTACCTCGTGGGGTAAAGATTGCACCGGATGACGTGTGGGATAAAGTCAGTTACGTGTTATCCATCAAAATGCAGGATCCTCAGTTTTCAGGTCAGACTAAGGAAAGACTGTCATCCCGGGAGTCGGCTGCATTTGTTTCTGGCATCGCCAAGGATTCGTTTAGCCTATGGTTAAACCAACATGCGGATGTCGGTGACCTACTGGCTCAGATGGCTATAGACAGTGCACAGAAACGTTTAAAGTCAGGTAAAAAAGTTATTCGAAAAAAGGTAACTTCGGGGCCTGCTTTACCCGGCAAACTGGCAGATTGCTCCAGTCAGGATGTTAGACGTACAGAAATATTTCTGGTGGAAGGTGACTCGGCGGGCGGTTCTGCAAAGCAGGCTCGCAGTCGAGAATTTCAGGCCATCATGCCTTTACGTGGTAAAATTTTAAATACCTGGGAAGTTGCTTCAGATCAGGTGCTGGCTTCACAGGAAGTACATGATATTTCTGTAGCAATTGGTGTAGAACCGGGTTCCAGTGATTTGTCCGGTTTACGCTATGGAAAAATTTGTATTCTTGCTGATGCTGATTCGGATGGTGCTCACATTGCGACACTATTATGTGCTTTGTTTTTGCGCCATTTCCAACCATTGGTGGAAAATGGAAATATCTATGTGGCTAAACCACCTTTATATCGAATCGATGTTGCCAAAGAAAAATTCTATGCACTGGATGAAGCTGAGCGTGATGGTATTCTCGACCGAATAACTGCTGAAAAAAGAAAGGGTAAGGTCAGCGTGACCCGTTTCAAAGGCCTGGGTGAAATGAACCCGTTACAGTTACGTGAAAGCTCTATCGATCCAGATACGCGCCGATTGGCTCAGCTAACAATCGAAGCAGGAGATGATACTTTTGAAATTATGAATATGCTGTTATCTAAAAAACAGGCATCGGATCGTAAAGCCTGGCTACAGGATAAAGGTGATCTGGCTGAAGTGTAATTACGTTATCTTAAATGTGTTTAATTTAAAGATTTTTTCACCACGAAGACACGAAGCTCACGAAGAAAAACTAATAATGCTAAAAATAATTGGATAAATTAGTCATTGTCATAATTTTAAAAAGCTTAGAGAAAATAATGATGTACCTTCGTGTATTTCGTGACTTCGTGGTGAATATTTTTTGACTTTTTTGAATACTTTGAATAGTTACATTAATTAAAGACTCTGTTTAACCTGAGTCATTAGCCAGGTCAAAAAAATCCTTCAGTATTTTTTGATAGCTAATGTTTGAAGAAATATCATTATGCGCGGTGCCTTTTATGAGATGTGATTTGGCGCTGGGTAAAAACTTTAACAGTTCTTTTGTGTGAACCATGGGAACTACCTGATCATGTTCGGCATACATAACCAGAATTTGACTGTTAATCGAGCTGGCATAACTGGTTGAGTCAAAATGATCTTTTATTAACCATTTGACCGGGAAAAATGGATAGTGAGATTGGGCGACATTTCGAATACTGTCATAGGGTGTTATCAACACAAGTTTTAAAACGTCTCTGTGTGCAGCAACATAACTGGCTACACCTGACCCAAGGCTTCGACCTATGACACTGATCGATGAATGTTGTTCTATTAACTGATCATAAATCGACAGGGCATCACTAAATAACCCAGCTTCTGTCGGTTTACCGGTACTGCCTCCATAACCCCGATAGTTTATGATATATACGGTAAAGTCGCTGAACATATTTTTGTAGTCGGTGATATTGTCCTCTACCGTTTCTGAGTTACCACCAAAATACAGGATTGCAGGTTTTTGCTGATTAGATTCATCTTTATTAATTATCCAGATTTTTAATGTGGCATCCGATGTTTGCAACCAGAGGAGATCAGTAGATGTGTTTACATTTTCGGCAGTAGGGAAATAAAGAATACTGCGTTGTTTTATATACAGAAAAAGGCAGGACAGTGTATATAAAACGACAAAAAGAGAAAAAATTTTCAGCATCTGGGCAGTTTATCAAAAACTCATGGGATATGCTCTGCTAACAAAAATATTAGTTATAAGTTTGTTCAGCAGGTAAAATACACAACTATCTATAGAGCCTTAAAAAATTAAATAAACACCGCCATGTCAGAAAATATGGAACTGAATTACGAAGGGGTAGAAAGGGAACCCTTACGAGTTTTTACTGAGAAAGCTTATCTGGATTATTCCATGTACGTTATTCTTGATCGTGCATTGCCGCATATTGGTGATGGACTGAAACCCGTACAGCGACGAATTATTTATGCCATGTCTGAACTGGGTTTATCAGCCAGTTCCAAACATAAAAAATCAGCTCGGACAGTGGGTGATGTGTTAGGTAAATTTCACCCTCACGGTGATTCCGCCTGTTATGAGGCGATGGTATTAATGGCACAGAAATTTTCCTACCGTTATCCACTGATAGATGGTCAGGGTAACTTTGGTTCTCCGGATGACCCCAAGTCATTTGCTGCGATGCGTTATACCGAGTCACGTCTGTCACCTTTTGCAAAAGTATTATTGCAGGAGTTGGGGCAGGGCACAGTGGACTGGGTTCCTAACTTTGATGGAACGATGCAGGAACCATCATTACTGCCCGCTCGGTTACCACATATTTTACTCAATGGAACTACTGGCATTGCAGTCGGAATGGCAACTGATTTACCCCCGCATAATCTTCGTGAAGTAGCCACTGCCTGTATTCGATTACTGGATAGTTCCCGCACCAGTCTGGATGAATTGCTGGAACACATAAAGGGGCCAGATTACCCGACGTCGGCAGAAATAATCACACCCGCGGCAGATTTAAAAACCATGTATGAAACAGGACATGGCAGCATTCGCATGCGTGCAGTGTATGAAAAAGAAGATGGCGATATCATTATCACCGCGTTACCTCATCAGGTTTCAGGAGCCAAAATTCTGGAACAGATAGCAAGCCAGATGCAGGCTAAAAAATTACCCATGGTGGATGATTTACGGGATGAATCGGATCATGAAAATCCTACTCGCCTGGTGATTGTGCCACGCTCTAACCGTATCGATATTCATGGTTTGATGACCCACCTGTTTGCCTCTACAGATCTGGAAAAAACCTATCGTGTGAATATGAATATGATAGGCACCAATGGTCGTCCTCAGGTGAAAAACCTGAAGCATATATTGCAGGAATGGATTGCATTTCGTATGGCTACCGTGCGTCGTCGTTTAGAATGGCGACTGGATAAAGTTGATAAACGTCTGCATATTCTGGAAGGTTTACTGATCGCATTTTTGAACCTGGATGAGGTTATCCGCATCGTTCGATTTGAGGATGAGCCGAAAAAAGTATTGATGAAAACCTTCAATATTTCAGATATTCAGGCTGAAGCCATACTCGAAACCAAGTTACGAAATCTGGCCAAGCTTGAGGAAATGAAGATTCGAGCTGAGCAGGATGAATTGAGCAAAGAAAAACAAGGGCTGGAAAAAATTCTCGGATCAGAACGCCGAATGAAAACCCTGATAAAAAATGAAATACTTGAAGATACAGAAACCTATGGTGATGACCGTCGTTCTCCGATTGTGACCCGTGAAGCGGCAAAAGCAATGGATGAATCAGACCTGATTCCTTCTGAGGCTTTGACGGTTGTTATATCCAGCAAAGGATGGGTGCGTGCAGCAAAAGGACATGAAGTTGATGGCAGCGGATTAAACTATAAGTCGGGTGATAGCTTTCTGGCATCGGCTCAGGGCAAGAGTAACCAGTCCGCTGTATTTATAGATTCCAGTGGTCGCAGTTATGCAGCGCCTGCGCATTCTCTACCTTCGGCTCGTGGACAGGGTGAGCCACTCACCGGACGCTTCAAGCCTGCAGCCGGTACCGAGTTTGTAAGTACCGTGATGGGTAGAGATGATGATTTATATTTGATGTCTACTACATTTGGTTATGGTTTTATCTGTAAATTTTCAGACATGGTGACGAAAAACAAAAATGGTAAGGCATTAATCTCAATTCCTGCAGGAGCCGAGTTACTACCGCCGGTAGCCATATCAAATCTCGATGAACAACAAATTGTAGCAATCACCAGCGAAGGATATATTGCTGTGATAGCTCTCAATGAGCTACCTCATTTGTCCAAAGGAAAGGGCAATAAAATCATCAACGTGCCACCCAAAAAGCTTAAAGCAAATGAAGAGATTGTCGGGGCAATTCACTGTGTCACCGAAAAAGATAAAATTACAGTACATGTCGGTAAAAAATTCAAAAGCATGAATCATCGCGAATTGCAGGACTATGTGGTCGAGCGTGGTAAACGTGGCATCAAGTTACCCAGAGGCTGGCAAAATGTTGACTGGGTTGAGCAGTCCGAGAAATAAAATATCTCTGCCTTTTCATCAGATGATTAAGCTTTAGTGAGATGAGCTAGTTGAGACTGTTTAGTTAAATTGTCTCAATTATCATTCGTTTCACTGGTACTAAAATACAGCCACAGAAACCCGGAGATACCCGCCAACAAAGAGGCAAATAAAATGCCAGTTTTTGCCATTAACAAGTCTTCAGGTGAATGAGCAAAACCCAGTTCGGCAATGAAAATGGACATGGTAAAACCAATGCCGCCCATCAAACCAACACCAATAATATGTTTGAAATTTAGTCCGGGAGGTAAGGTGGTTAAACCTGATTTTACCGCGAGCCAGGAAAAGCCGGCAATACCAATAAGTTTACCGAGTACAAGTCCGGCTGAGATTCCCATCGATACGGGATGGGTAATGATTTCACCTAATGATGATAAATCGATAGGCACACCGGCATTAGCAAGAGAGAAAATGGGGATAATGATATAAGCAGAGGGCAGGTGCATTTTATGTTCTAGTATTTGAGCAGGTGCCTGAACCAGATGCACACCTTCTTCCAGTGCCTGAACACGATAGCGTAACTCGTCATTTTTTATAATATTGGTTTCGTGTTTATAGGCGAGCTGGATATTTTCAACCATGCCGCTAATTTTTTCCAGGAAACGCCCAGGGTCATATTTGGGACGCATGGGAATAGTGAAAGCCAGAAAAATACCTGCCAGTGTTGCATGAATTCCGCTTTTTAACATGGCTATCCACAGGATGATGCCGATTAATACATAAGGCATTGCGCGGCGGGTTCCACCCAGATTTAGAGCTATTAAAAAGGCAAGCATAACGGCTGCTAAAGACAGGGCAGGGATGCTGATTGTTTCGGTATAAAAAAGGGCTATGACAACAACTGCACCTAAATCATCGACTATGGCTAAAGCCACCAGAAAAGTGAGCAGGTTTTTAGGTATTCGATTACCTAAAAGAGCCAGAGTGCCCAGTGCAAAGGCGATATCCGTTGCCATAGGTATGCCCCATCCATCAAAAGTGTGCCCGCCTGGATTGATGCTCATGTAAATGGCTACAGGTACTACCATACCTCCAATTGCAGCCAGAATAGGCATCATAGCCTGTTTGGGATCGGCCAGCTCTCCTACCAGTATTTCACGTTTTAATTCGAGTCCGATAACAAAGAAAAATATTGCCATTAAACCATCATTAATCCAGTGGTGGATTGATTTAGATAGCTGGAATCCAGAAACCCCAATGGTGAACGTTAACTCTAGCAGGTGGTGATAAGCTTCACTCCAGGGACTATTTGCGATAGTGATAGCAGCGATAGCACACAACATGAGTAAAATGCCACTGGTGGTCTGGCGGTGAATAAATTCTTCTACAGGAGATAACACCCAGTTAAAAGCTCTTTCCCAGGGGGCACAGTACTCTTTTCCAGTTTTTTCACTCATCGGTTTATTATTTTTCTCAGTTGATATTTACTTATTTTATGATTGTAGTTGATTTATCGGGTTTGATAACAGATAACTGACAAGAACAGTACAGTACAGTGGAGTTAGAAAGTCTTGTTGAACTTGATGTATTCAGTAAGTGACAAGAATCGAAAGCTATCTTGATAAAGGTCATGAAATAGATCTAAACTTCAACATTTATCGTGTTATCAGCCATTGCTGAGGTTTTGCTAAAGCAGTAGAGTAGAGTTGTTAATGAGCAGAAGGTTTTCTATCCATCAGCCATTTTTGACATTATGAATAAAGATAACGAAAAAGATCTATTTGCAGAACCTGGTCATGACCTGACAGATGCTACTGATGATGTGTTCATGGAGTTTCTGCATAAAATAATTCGTATTGCAGTAAAAGTACTGGCTGTTTTAATGGTTGCTGTTATTGTCTGGGGCATTGGTGATGTCATTTATGTGTTGTATCAACGTCTTATCTCTCCCCCTTTTTTACTACTTAGTATTAGCGATATCCTGGCCACTTTTGGCGCGTTTCTCGCGGTATTGATTGCCATTGAAATTTTTATCAATATTACACTTTATCTCAAAACAGATGTAATTCCTGTAAGGATAGTTGTCGCTACCGCATTGATGGCTATTTCACGCAAAGTCATTATTTTTGATTTTGAAAAAATTACTCCAATGTTTATTTTAGCCACTGCAGCAGTTGTTTTAGCGTTAGGCATCACTTACTGGCTAATCAGTAGAAAAATATAATCTATAAGTTTAATTTCTTTTTAAGAGGGTGATTAAATGAATGACAATGTTGTGTCTAATAACAGGCATTCGGAAAATATAGAAACTGTTCTTGAATCACTTGAAGCAACGGTCAAAGGATTATCCGCCGAAGAGGTCAGTAATCGGCTTGATAAATATGGTTTGAATCAGCTTCCTGAGCCCGCAACACGTGGTCCGTTTGTCCGCTTTTTATATCAATTTCATAATGTATTAATTTATGTCCTGATTGCAGCAGGTGTGGTTACCGCTTTGTTGGGTCACTGGATTGATGCCTCTGTAATCTTTGCAGTTGTATTTATAAATTCAGTGATCGGGTTTGTGCAGGAAGGCAAGGCTGAGGACGCTTTGCGTGCCATTCAGAATATGCTTTCTCCTAATGCCATGGTGTTGCGTGATGGCAAGCAGGTAACGATTCCAGCTGAACAACTGGTTCCGGGTGATGTTGTGTTGCTACAATCCGGGGATAAAGTGCCTGCTGATTTACGCCTGTTTCGGGTTAAAGGGCTGCAAATTCAGGAATCTGTGCTGACCGGTGAATCCATTGCTGTTGAAAAAATTACTGACCCTGTTAACCAGCAAGCTACCATCGGTGATCGACGATGCCTGGCTTATTCGGGTACGCTGGTGACTCATGGTCAGGGTGGAGGAGTGGTGGTCGCGACAGGCGTGCAAACTGAGATAGGCCATATTAGCGCTCTGGTATCTGAAGTGGAGTCTCTAACAACCCCGTTATTACGCCAAATGGCACAGTTTGGTAGGTGGCTAACCCTGGCCATTTTAGCACTCGCTACGATTACCTTCATCTTTGGAACACTGGTTCGAGACTATGCCGCTGCAGATATGTTTCTGGCAGCAGTGAGTCTTGCAGTAGCTGCGATTCCTGAAGGGTTACCGGCTATTATGACCATAACGCTGGCTATAGGAGTCCAGCGTATGGCACGACGAAACTCCATAATTCGCAGATTACCAGCGGTGGAAACATTAGGGGCGGTGAGCATTATTTGTTCGGATAAAACCGGCACCCTGACCCGCAATGAAATGACGGTTCGTACGATTACTACTTCCAGTAGTTTATTTGAACTGGCTGGAACAGGTTATGACCCCCATGGTGCAATTTCCCAACCGGATAAGGATGAGCTTGGTGTAGAGAAACAGCTTCTGCTACAGGCCGTGAAGGCAGCCATGTTATGCAATGATGCTTCGATGGAACTCAAGGGCACTGACTGGCTGGTTCATGGTGACCCGATGGAAGGGGCGTTATTGGTATCAGGAATGAAAGCCGGGCTGGAAATAGACGTTGAAGCAAAGCAGTATCCACGCACAGATTTGATCCCCTTTGAATCAGAACATCGTTTTATGGCAACCCTGCATCACAGTCATATTGGTGAAGCCTTCGTTTATATAAAAGGTGCGCCTGAACGTTTACTGGAAATGTGTGATCAGCAGAAAACCATCGATGGTGATCGACCTATTGATAAAGATTACTGGTTAAAGCGTATTGAAGAAATGGCTCAGCAAGGGCAGAGGGTACTGGCCATAGCTATTAGACAGGTTAATTATAAAAAACTGGAACTAAAGTTTGATGATGTAGAGAGTGGACTGACCTTGCTGGGTTTATTTGGTTTGATCGACCCGCCACGTGAAGAAGCTATCGGAGCCATAAAAAAATGTTGTGAAGCTGGTATTCGAGTGAAAATGATTACCGGAGATCATGCGGCCACAGCAGTTGCCATATCAAAGCAGTTAAAACTGGTGAATTCCGAAGAGGTTCTTACCGGTGAGCAACTTGAGTTGATGCCTGAAGAAGAGTTAAAACAAAAGGTACTGAGTGTTGATGTCTATGCGCGTGTAAATCCGGAACATAAGCTGCTGCTGGTGAGATTGATGCAGGAGCAGGGATTTATTGTGGCCATGACTGGAGATGGTGTCAATGATGCTCCAGCCCTGAAGCGTGCCGATGTTGGTACTGCCATGGGACACAATGGTACCGAAGCGGCCAAAGAAGCTGCTGAAATGGTACTGGCTGATGATAATTTTGCTTCCATCACTCATGCGGTGGAAGAAGGACGTACGGTTTATGATAATCTCAAAAAGGCGATTCTTTTTATTCTGCCTACCAATGGCGGGGAAGCCTTGATTATTCTTGCGGCCATAATTTTAGGCTTTCAGCAATTACCCTTAACACCGGTTCAAATTTTATGGGTCAATATGGTGACCGCGGTTACTCTGGCTTTATCGCTGTCTTTTGAACCGTCTGAACCAAATGTCATGCGACGTGCTCCACGTGATGCTCGCCAACCCATGCTGACTGCCCATTTGCTCTGGCGAATTGCCTTTGTTTCATTTATTTTAATGGGTGGAACATTTGGTCTTTTTATGTGGGAAATTGATCAGGGAATGAGTATCGAATATGCACGCACGGTAGCAGTGAATACACTGGTCATGTTCGAGATATTTTATCTATTTAACTCACGGTATATTAAAGATTCAGTTTTTAACTGGGCAGGATTAACTGGAAATCGTTATGTGCTGATTGCCATTGTTATTCTTTTTATTCTGCAGTTAGCTTTTACTTACCTTACACCGATGCAAACTTTATTTGGAACTTCGGCTATCGACTTTAATACCTGGGTACAAATCGTAATAATTTCTTCTTCGGTGTTGTTTCTGGTTGAGTTAGAAAAATATATCGTAAGGAAAATTGATTCCAGAGCTAGTGATGGGTAGTTAATCGAACTCATCAGTGCTTGAATTAGTCAGGTGATTAGTTGTTAGTTTTGAGCTTTCTACATGATCGGCAAAGCCTGCGCCTGCTTCTGTATAAATGTTAAAAACTTCGTTTGCACCAGCCTTGTGTAAAATTTGTGCTTCATCTTTAAATCTGGCGATAGCAGCTGAATGTCCAGAAAAAGAAGTTTGTTTAAGTTGCTCCATCGCATCCAAATTTGCCTGAAGGTTTGGTAATGCCAGCATGATGAGTTCAATTTGATGATCTCGTTCTAATTTGTCCCAGAAATCAGCATCGCTAGGATCACCGTGTAATACATTTCGGCCAAGTTGTTGATGCTTTTTTACCCTGTCAGCATCAAAATCTATGCCTACTACGGTATCACCGTGTGAACTATGTAGTTTGTCATAAGCTCCCTTTCCGACTCGGCCCATTCCAAAAATTGCAATGGTTGCACCAAGGGTATCCAGAACACGGTCATCTGATAATCGAGTATCTCCCTGAAATTTCTTCCAGAATTTTCTGAATTGACTATAGATTTTGTCGTCGTGGTCATTTAGTGGTGCTGCAATGACAAAAGAAAGCGATAGAGCGATGGCAATCACTACCAACCATTCAGCATCCATCCAGCCATTGCTGACACCTATCGCAGCGACGATTAATCCGAATTCACTGTAGTTGGTCAGGTTCAGAGTGGCGAGTAATGAAGTTCGGGCACGTAATTTAAAACGCGTCATCAGGGTAAAAAATAATGCGGATTTAATAAAAATAAATGGCACCAGCAAGATGCCGATGATCAATGCTTCCAGTGACAGTTGGCCTGACATTCCAATTGAAAGAAAGAAACCGACCAGGAATAAATCTTTAAATCCCAACATGGTTTTGGCCATTTCACTGGCCTTGGGGTGCGTTGAAATTAATATACCCATGATAAGAGCTCCCAGGTCATCTTTAACACCACCAAGTTCAAACATCTCAGCTCCGCCAAGAGCCAGCACCAGTCCATATAAAATTAACAGTTCCCCATGACCGGTTTTTTGTAAGAAATAGTGTAATACTGGACGCATCGGGATAAGTAAAAATAGTAACAGTGCCCAGTAAGAGGGTAGTTTCCCTGTTGATGCCGCGAGAAAAATGACGGCAGCAAGATCCTGCATGACTAGAATGCCGATAGCAATTCGACCGTGCAGAGATTTCATTTCGCCAGCCTGTTCCAGATGTTTAACGACAAAAACCGTGCTGGAGAAACTCAGCGCAAAGGCCAGCATCAAAGCCAGTTTAAGATCGAGGCCGGAGAACAGCGGCGCACTCATCAATGCCAGGGCATAAATGGCAAAACCAAAGATGAGGATGGTGAGAGAAATATGCAATAAAGTGACGGACCAGACCTGAGGTCTGATGAGTACTTTCAGATTTAGCTTTAAACCAACCGTGAATAACAACAGGGTAATGCCTAAATCGGCAAGTTTTTGCAGAGTTTCACCACTGGTAAAACCCATGTAATTAAGTACAAAACCAGTGGCTAAAAAACCCACCAGAGGGGGTAGATTAATCAACCTAACCAGAAAGCCCAGTAGAAATGCCAATGAAATCCAGCTGACATCACCCAGAGCTATTGCAACCCATTCAAAATCCACCGTGTTGTTAACCCTCTGTAACCGTTAAATGATATTATTTGTAATGATCATCCGTGTTGTTATGTAAGGTGCATCATGCACCTGTTTTAAAATTATTCTATTATACCTTTGTGCGCACAACTCACCCTATCCAGACATTGATGAAAAATCATAATTTAATGATTTTGATGGTGCCTGAAGGAAATCTCCCTGTACAAAATCTGTGCCTACTGTCCAGACCACACTGAGCATGCTGGCATCAGAAACTCCGGGCAGGATGGTACTGATTTCCATCGATGATGCCTGGGAAGTGATTTCACGAATACTATTCTGATTTTCAGAGCTTGCAGCCAGTCCTTCGATGTATGCCATGTTAATGCGTAAATAATCTGGCTGAATGTGTTTTACTAATTGAAAAGGATTTAAACCTGTACCAAATTCATCCAGCACAATTTGACAATGCAACTGTTTCAAACCTTTATACAGGTTTTTAACAGCTTTCAGTTGATTAACTGCATGCACTTCGTTGATACAAAATACCAGTTGTTCACCCGGAATTTTAGCACTTTGAATGCGTGCAGAAACCCATCGAGCCAGTGTTGCATCCTTTAACCCATCGCAACTAAGTGATATGAAAATATTAATTTTCCTATCTGACCTGGCTGCCACTGCAATTTGCTTGATGGCGGTAATAATCGACCAGCGGTCGAGAGTCTTTGCCATGTTGCTTCTTTCGGCTGCCGGCATGAAGTCTTCTTCGTTTAACTCTTTACCATTATCGGTGATGATTGATTTTCTTAATTCATAGCGTTCACCCGTAGCTCCAGCAATACTGACTATGGGTTGATAAAGTGGATAAATAGAATCTTTGGCAATAGCATATTTGATATGTTTTATGATTTCTCCATCTTCTTCCTGCTGAGTCATTTCACCACTGACAGGTACATAAAACTGAAAACTATTGCCTCCTTTAAGCTGGATTTTGTCCAGAGTTCGTTCGATTCTGGAAATGATTTCGTTAGGGTTATCGGGCGTTATTTCATCTATGGCATAGAGTGCAATACTGCAGGTGCAGCTGATTGATTGTTGTCCTGTTTCAGAGATATGCTGTTCTATTTGTTTAAGTAAAGCAGCGGTATTCTTCTCTACGTTTTCCTTCTCCTTCTCTTTACCGGAGCAAAGCATGCTGTAACTGTATGCGCCAAATCTGGCGACCAGTTCATTCTTTGTGGCATGTAGTTTTATAATTGTGGCGATATCATTGATTAAAATATCACAGCCGGAAATGCCAACCGTATTTCGAATGCTTTGAAAATTGTCGATAGAAATAAACAGGAAGTAGCTTTGGAATTTTCCATTGGCTGCATTATCCATTTGCTGCTGAAGCTGCTCCATAAAGTACTGCCTGTTATATAAACCGGTGACCAGATCATGTTGGGACATGTAACTAATCTGTTGTTCCAGTTCGCTTGTGTCAGCCTGTGTACGGATCAGAATCTGGGTACAGTTTTCTCCTTCAAAACTGGCCCTGGAAAACTCTAATAAGCCATCTATTGTCTCACCATTTGCATGCATGAGTTTAAGAGTAAGCTCATTTTTAGTGTTTTTATTCTGGCTCAAATCACGCAGGAATTGCTTTAGTTCATCCTGTTGACTGGTATGGACCATGTCTATTAATGGCATCCCTTCAAGTTCGTCAAAATCTGTATTACCGAATAATTCCATATATACATTATTTGCGTAGATATGCATGCCTTCATGCACATAGGCAACCGCATCTTTAGAGTTTGCTAATAAGGACTGGCAGCGTTTTTCAGATTCGTGCAGCTCTTTTTCGCTCTTTACGGTTTTGCGCCAAATTTTTATATTATCGGATTCTCTTTTAACTACCAGTGCAAGGCGTTCCAGGGAGCTATTACAGATAACATCCTGAGCTCCGAGTTTCATGGCTTCGGTAGCCATTTCATCATTAACTTCACTTGCCATACCAACGATATATAAATGACGACCGCACTCCCGAATTAGTTGCTGAGCCTGTTGCAGGGTAAAGTCAGTTAACTGCAGGGAGAATAGGACCAGGTCAATGGGTTTTTGTTTGATAATTTCGGCCATATCATCACTGTTTTCGGCATGTTCTGCCAGAACATGCAAGCCAGAGCTGCGCAATGCGCTGGTGATTACTTCTGCCTGGTACAGACCTTCATCAACGATTAACAGTCGAATCAATTTGTCAGATTCTGAATTCATATTGTCCTTTTTGTAAAATCGGGGTGGTGCGTTTGAGCTTCGGTTTATAAAAATATCAGTTAGCTACATTGTACTTGAGTTTTCGACATCTGACCTGAGAATTCATTCACTAATTTTGGTACTAAATAACCAGGCAGACTGTTACGCAGTTCAGCGTATACTTTACACTGCTGATCTACTGTAAGGTCAAAGTTAGCTGCGCCATGAACTTTATCCAGACTATGTAAATAGTAAGGAATGATGTTGTTGTCAAATAGTTTGTAGGATAAATCAACCAAAGTGGCTGCATTATTGTTCACACCCTTTAACAACACTGACTGGTTTAATAACTGAAACCCATATTGTGATAATAAATTAAATGCAGTTTGGTTATATAACGTAATCTCATTTGGGTGATTAATGTGAGTGATAAAAACAATCTTCCCGTTGAATTGTTCTAACACCCTGATAAAAGATTCTGTGATCCTTTCAGGTAATACCGACAATAATCGTGTATGAAAGCGTAAATAATCAATATTTGGAATTTTATTAAGTTGAATAATCAGATCAGCAATTTTTTGATCACTTAGCATCAGAGGGTCACCTCCAGACAGAATAACTTCTTTAACTTCTGTGTGTTCGGTCAGGTAGTTTATCACCGGGCTTTGTGGACTGATATCCAGTTTAGCTTCGCTATAAGGAAAATGACGGCGGAAGCAATAACGGCAATGAATAGGACAGGCAGCCGTTAAGGTTAATAAAACTCTATTGTGATATTTATGAATCAAACCCGGCACTGGCATCGCTTTTAGGTCCCCCACGGCGTCCAGGCTGTATCCTTCGATGCGTTGGTGTTCTCTCTGGTCTGGTATCACCTGTAGTAATAACGGGTCCTGTGGATTCCCTTTTTCAATCAATGATGCATAATATTTTGTTACTCTGACAGGAAATCCGGCTTCACTTCCGCTTTCAGGACGGTTACCATCCAGCTCACAGTATTTAAGCAAATCTTGTGTAGACCTAAATGACTCGGACAGAACTGTTTTCCAGTCGTGAGTTTGTGGTGAAAAGACAGGTTCAGGTATCATTAACATTTTAGAAATAATTTAAGAGATTTATATGGCAAGTTATAGCACGAATGAATTCCGTGGTGGGTTAAAGGTGATGCTCGATGGCGATCCCTGTTCTATCATTGAAAATGAATTTGTAAAACCAGGAAAAGGGCAGGCTTTCAACAGGGTCAAAATCCGTAATCTTAAAACAGGCCGGGTGCTGGATAAAACTTTTAAATCCGGTGAGTCTTTAGAAGGGGCTGATGTTATAGATATAGACATGCAATATTTGTATGACGATGGAGAATTTTATCATTTTATGGTGCCTGACACTTTCGAGCAACATCCTGCAGATAGAACAGCTGTGGGATCCGACAACATTTGGTTAAAAGCTCAGGAAATGTACGAAGTTACTTTATATAATGGAGCGCCTATTGGAATCACTCCACCTAATTTCGTCGAACTTGAAATCACTGATACTGATCCCGGCTTGAAAGGAGATACGGCTCAGGGCGGTACCAAACCTGCGACACTGGAATCAGGTGCAGTTGTTAAGGTTCCATTGTTTCTTGAAATTGGAGAAAAAATACGAGTCGATACACGCAGTAGCGGTTATATGTCTCGCGTTAAAGGCTAGACCCTCTGCAAGCATGCAGTTGCTAGTTGAAAATCTTAAAAATAGGGCTCTGATTTATCAAAAAATCAGGGCCTTTTTTAATGTTCAGCAATATCTGGAAGTGGATACCCCACTGCTTGGAAAAACTACCAATACCGATATTCATATTCAATCGATACAGGCCATTGCCAGTCGACGTTCTGTATTTCTGCAAACCTCTCCTGAATTTTCCATGAAGCGTTTACTGGCTAGTGGAAGTGGGTCTATTTATCAAATATGTCATGCTTTCCGGGATGAAGAACAGGGAAGGCATCATCACCCTGAATTTACTTTGCTGGAGTGGTATAGCCTTGGCTTTGATTATCAGGCATTGATTAATCAGCTTGAAGAATTGATAGTTGGTTTATTGGAGGTAAAAGAATCTTTTCAACGGTTTAGTTATTTCGAGTGTTTTCAGCAAAAGCTTCAACTGGATCTCAATTCAGCGACTTTGGATGATTGCCGGCAAAAAGTATCTGAACATATTTCAGGTATCGATATTTTGCAACTAAACCGGGATGACTGCCTGGATTTACTGATTAGCGAAGTTGTATCAAAGCAATTTAACGGATTTACTTTTGTTTATGATTACCCTTCATCCCAGGCTTCACTGGCAAAAATTAAAGTTTCTAATCCAGATATCGCAGAGCGTTTTGAACTGTTTTATAACGACCTGGAGCTGGCGAATGGTTTTAGTGAATTAACCGATGCAAATGAGCAGCGACGACGCTTTGAGCAGGATAATGTCCGGCGAGTCGCTAATGGTCTGGAAGCTTACCCTGTTGATGAAGACTTTTTGCAGGCACTGGAACAGGGATTACCTGAATGTGCAGGTGTTGCTTTAGGACTGGACCGTTTGTTGATGGTGATGAGTAATGACGATAACTTGCAATCCGTTTTAACGCTGGATACTTTCACTTGATAATTGAAAGCAGGTTGCTTTATTTAGCCCAGACTTTAAGGAGGGCTGTTAAATTTTAAACTGCCCGATCAACTCACCCATCTTGAGGGTTTGTCCCGGCTTTAGAAACTGTGACCATTCAACTTTTTCTGTGGTCAGCAATATCACTGTTGAGCCCATATTAAATCGACCCATTTCTTCACCTTTTGCAAAGTCTTTTTCGGTGTGATCATAATCATATTCTGAAATAGCTTTTCCTTTAGGTGGAGTCACCAACCCTGCCCATACAGTTTCAATAGCTGCAACATTGATTGCGCCAACCAGTATCATGGCCATAGGCCCGGAGGGGGTAGAAAATATACAGACGACTCTTTCATTACGTGCAAATAATCGGGGAATGGCTCGAACAGTCCATTGGGCAACACTGAATAACCTGCCAGGCACATGAATCATTTTTTTCAATCGACCCGTTATCGGCATATGAATGCGATGATAATTATAGGGAGCGAGATAAATTGTGGAGAAACGTCCACCTTCAAATAGTTTAGCTAACAGAGCATCACCGCCGAGCAGGTCCTCTACCGAGTAGAAATGACCTTTGGCCTGAAACAGGTGATCATTCATGATGTCACCAGATTGAGAAACGGTTCCATCCACCGGGCTGGCCAGTTCATGTTCTCCAGCTGCAATAGGTCTGGACTCCGGTTTTAGTGTGCGGACAAAAAACTCATTAAACGTAGGAAAGCTGCTGATGTCCTGGATTACGGCATCGGACATATCAACTTTAAAAGTTTTAATAAACCAGTGAATGACAGGCGTTACACGAGAACTTTTTATGCGTGTCAGGCGAAATACTATGCGCGAAATTAAATGATGGGGCAGTATGGTAAATAACCATCCCATTAATCGCTCAGACCAGGTTAAAGATGAATTTTGCATGCTGAGGTGATTCTATTTTTTGACTACAAGTTCAAAGCTTTGAGTAGCTTCATTGCTGAAAGTTGCTATGACCTGAACTTTACCTCCAATTTGTAGAGGCTGGATGGGGGCGATTAACATCAGGTGTTTTCCGCCAGGTTTAAGCTCTACAGTAGATTGAGCTGGCAACTTAATGGTATGTAGCTCTATCATTTTCATCATGCCATCTTCCATTTTGGTTTCATGCATTTCGACAGTTTCGAAAGCATTACTTTGTAGCGCAGTAATCTCCATGGGCTGATCGGTATCATTTTTAATTTTCATGTAACCAGCACGCATTGGTACGACGGGTGGTAACTGTTTGATCCAGCCATCAATGAATTGAACGTTGCTGCTTTGTGAAAAGGCAGTACTTGAAACTACTAGTAAAACTAAAAAAAGAATTTTTTTCATGTGTTAAAACTCAGGGTTTATGAAATTTAAGTATTAAATCGATAGGTTAAGAATTAATCAGTGCGGTTAAATCATGAGCTATTTTACTGCTGTCATGGGGTGAACTAAAAACACCTGTAAAACGTGACTGTGGATCAACCAGAATGAGCGAGCCACTATGAGCTACCTCGTAAACATCTTCATCTTTCGATTTAACGATGTAATGAAGTATACCGGTAGCATCCGTTAATGTATTGACACTATCGATTTCAGCTCGTGCACTCATAAAGTCTTTATTGAAATAAGTTACGTAAGCTTTCATTTTTTCCATGGAATCTCGTTCAGGATCAACTGATATGAATGTTATCTGTAGTTGTTCTAAAACTTTCTCATCTTTTATCTGGTCGACCATGTTGACAAGCATTGTCAGTGTATCCGGGCAAATATCCGGGCAATTAGTGTATCCAAAGAACATTAGATGCCACTTGCCTTTTATAGTTTCATTATTAAAAGGTTTGTTATTGTGATCAATGAGTTCAAAGACTGGTAAAGGTTTGGCTTGTTCACCTAGCCAGGTGACCGCCTGCAATTGAACGGGTTTTGGTTTGAGCAGAAACAATGCACTGGCGAAACCCAGAACGATAGCCAGTGATGTAATGATAATAAGAGGTTTATTCACGATATTTAGTCAGTTAAGCAGTTGAAAAGTCGGAATGGAAATCCAAAACCATGTAAAATCTGGATCATTATATTTGAATCAAGAATTTAAACCTAGTGGAACATAAAGAGTTAACCGAGTCATTAACAACCTTGAGGGATTATATTCGTTGGGGCAGTAGTGAATTTTACCGTCATAACCTGACCTTTGGACATGGTTTTAGTCGTGCGCTGGATGAATCTGTTTACCTGGTCTTACATGCTTTAGCATTACCTTTCGACTGGCCTGAAAGTTATTTTGATACGCGGCTAACGGAGACAGAGCGGGAGAAGGTACTCAACCTGTTGATGAAGCGTATCTATTCGCGTAAACCGTCTGCCTACCTGACTAACGAAGCCTGGTTTTGTGGACTGCCATTTTATGTGGATGAAAGAGTGCTGGTGCCTCGTTCACCCATTGCCGAATTAATAAATAACCATTTTGAACCCTGGCTTGACGCAACAAGAGTCGACAATATACTGGATTTATGTACCGGCAGTGGGTGTATTGCCATCGCCTGTCAGTATGCCTTTCCTGCAGCACAGGTCAGTGCATCAGATCTTTCTGCTGATGCTATTGAAGTTGCCACCAGGAACCGTCAGAAGCATGGTTTTGAGCAGACCCTGTCATTGTATGAATCGGATTTGTTTGAAAAAATCCCAACCCGGAAATTTGATCTGATTGTTTCAAATCCGCCTTATGTTGATGCTCAGGATATGGCTGATTTAACGGATGAGTTTAAGGCTGAACCTGAAATGGGACTGGCAGCAGGAGATGATGGTCTTGAAATAGTCGATCGCATGCTAAGCAATGCTGCAGATTATTTGACTGATCATGGTTTATTGGTGGTCGAAGTGGGGAACTCTCAAATGGCCATGATGGAAAAATATCAGCATCTTCCATTATCATGGATAGAGTTTGAAAATGGTGGAAGTGGCGTGTTCTGTATTACAGCACAAGATTTAAAACGCAATAGCAATAGAGTTTAAAATGGCTAAAGAAGTAAAAGTAGATTCGAAAGAAGTAGGTTTGGTCGCAGGATTGAATCTTTTTAATTTTTTTCTGGGCACAAAAGATTTACATTATGGTTTATGGAATGATGGTCTGGACGTTACGGTGCAGAACTTACCCGAAGCGCAAAAGCGATATTCTGATTTTTTGATTAGCCACTTTCCTGAAGATGTAAAAACTATTCTCGATGTGGGCTGTGGTGCAGGTGGTCTGGCGACAGAACTATTGAGCCGGGGTTACCAGGTGCAGGGTGTTTCTCCCAGTCCACTGTTGTCAGAAGCAGCTCAAAGTCAGGCAGGGGACGATTTTAAAATTCACCATGGCCGATTTGAAGATGTGAAGTTTTCGGTCAATGAAAAATTCGATATGGTCATGTTCAGTGAAAGTTTTCAATATATTACGTTGAATATGGTGCTGGACAAGGCTCAGTCATTATTACGTCCTGGTGGCTATATTGTAATTTGTGACTTTTTCAAAACCGATGCTCCAGGAAAATCAGTCGTTGGTGGAGGTCATAAGTTTATTGAGTTTCAAAAAGTGTTAAATGACTCGGGATTAAATGTGCTGGAAGAAAAAGATATTACTAAAGAAACTGCTCCAAATCTGGATCTTGTTAACCAGATGGGACGTGATCTATTGCTGCCGACCATGAAACTAATTGGTTATACATTCAAAAATAACCGTCCCTGGTTATCAAAGTTTTTTACCTGGAAGTTTCGTAAAAAACTGGACAAAATTGATTACAAATACCTCAGTGGTGAACGTAATGCAGAATCATTTGCCAAATATAAAATCTACAAATTTTACTTATTACAGAGAGATTAAAAGCAATGGCTTGGTGGGGTAAAGCGCTCGGCGGCGCATTCGGTTTCATGATGGGTGGTCCATTAGGGGCACTCATTGGAATAGGTTTCGGGCATAATTTTGATAAAGGCATTGGTAATGTTATGTCGGGCGAAAAATTTGAACCCGGCCAACAGGAACGAGTTCAGGCTGCTTTTTTTACCGCAACATTTTCGGTTATGGGGCATATTGCTAAAGCCGACGGCAAAGTCACTCCTGATGAAATAAGGATGGCAGAAGCGGTGATGAGCCACATGGGTTTAACGGCCGATGTGCGAGAATCTGCCAAACGATTATTTAACGAAGGAAAATCTGATGACTTTCCTCTGGATGAAGTTTTAGATCAGTTTAAAAAGGAATTACATCGACGTAATACTTTACTGCAAATGTTCCTGGAAATTCAATTACAGGCAGCTTATGCAGATGGTGTGCTGGATCAGGCGGAAGAAAAATTACTGACTCATATCTGTAATCGTTTAGGGGTGCCTGTCAGTCAATTGCACAGGCTGGAGGAAATGTTAAAAGCAGGTTTTGGTCAGGGTTCTTATCAATCGTCTGCCAGACCAACTCGAACTCATAGCCTGTCAGATGCATATCATATTCTGGGTAGTAATAAGTCGGCCAGCGATGCAGAAGTTAAAAAATCTTATCGCCGCCTGATGTCACAACACCACCCCGATAAACTGGTGGCAAAAGGTTTGCCGGAAGAAATGATTAAAGATGCTACTGAGAAAACACAGCAAATTAAAGATGCTTACGAGCAAATTAAAGAGTCCAGAGGAATGAGATAGTTTCTATGATTACCGAAATTTTATATGAACATAATCCGGCACCAGGAAAACTGGATGTTCTGGGTGTTGAAGAATGGCCGATCTGGGAAAAAGAACCCTCTGAATTTCCTTGGACTTATGACCGCCAGGAAGTTTGCTATATTCTTGAGGGTAAGGTTATTGTGACGCCGGATGGCGGAGAACCGGTTGAATTGAATCGAAGAGATTTTGTGACTTTTCCTAAGGGCATGTCATGTACCTGGAAGGTTATAGAATTTGTTTCCAAACATTATCGTTTTGAATAGATTTCTTCCGTCCAAAAAAATCAATGAAAAAATTGTTTACCCACGAAAATCGACTGATTGTTTTTAACCTTAAAAATCTACTGGAAGAACAGGGTATAAATTGCCATATAGAAAATGAATTTTCCAGCAGTGGCGTGGGAGTATTAGCACCTTTTGAAACCTGGCCAGAAATCTGGGTAGAGGAATATCAATTTGATAAAGCTGAACAGATAGTCGATGAAACCTTGAATAATCAATCAGCTGGTGGAGATTGGGTTTGTTCCGGGTGTGGTGAAAGTAATGGTAGTAATTTCAACCTATGCTGGAAATGTAATTCGCCTTCATCAGCCCACTAAGCGTAGTAGCCCGGTCTTGATCTGACTAACTGGAAAAAGTTATAAATAACAAACCCCCTAAAAACTTCAGTTTTCATTGATACAGCATTCCTCTTGAAGGAATGAGATCAAGTCATCAAGAGCATTATATTGCGGTATGCAAAATAGAGTTCTTCCTTCTCTGTGTTGAACTACTAACCCTACAGAAACAAGTCGATTTATATGATGCGATAGCGTAGATCCAGGAACTTCAAGTGCCGACTGTAATTCACCTACAGGAACTCCCTGCTTTCCCGCCTTGATTAGTTGTCGGAATATTTGAAGACGTGTCGTATGACCCAGCTCGGCCAGTCTTTTTGCGGCGATATCAATTTGCATCCTTAGTCCTAAATTCATCACTTATTTCGATTCTACTAGAAATATATTGACAGGCCAAATATATACACCTATATTTCTAAGTTACTAGAAATATAGGTGTATAGTAATGTTTGAATATCTAAGCTCTTTAATAGCTGATCCAGAAATCAAGACACAATTTATGAATACTATGGATATGTTTGTTCAGCTGTTTGTTGAACTTACGTTGCTTTTTCTGGTGATAAGCTATGGTGTTGCAATTATCAATCAAAAATTACCTGCTGAAAAAATTCAACGGCTGTTAGGAGGTAGAAAAGGTAGAGGGTATCTCACTGCGGCAGGCCTGGGTGCTATTACACCATTTTGCAGTTGCTCGACAATTCCCATGTTGATTGGATTATTAAAAGCACGTGCGGGCTTTGGTCCAACCATGACATTTTTGTTTACTTCACCATTACTAAATCCAATTGTTATTGCCCTGTTCATTCCTGTATTAGGGGTAAAAGTTACAATAATGTATGCCGGCTTTGCACTGTTTACATCGATAATCGCAGGCATTCTTCTTCAGCATTTTGGCTTTGAGCGCTTTGTGAAACAGGACATGTTAAAGCCCAGGTCATCCAGTTGCAGTACGGGCTGCGATACATCAGATGATAATTCCTGCTGTAATGCTGAAGTAAAAAAAGAACCTTCACTTTGGCACAAGGCCTGGGGTGAGAGTTGGTCGCTTTTTCGTTCTATGTTTCCTTACATGCTTATTGCCATGTTTATCGGTTCAGTTGTGCATGGATTCATTCCTGCTAATTTTTTTGCTGAAGTGGCTGGCCCACAAAACCCAGCAGCTATTCCAACTGCAGCACTTATCGGAATACCGCTCTATATTCGTGTGACGGCACTTCTTCCATTGGTAGGATCATTTATAGCAAAAGGTGTTAGCCTTGGGGCGATAATAGCGCTGGTTATTGGTAGTGGTGGTGCAAGTTTGCCAGAATTAATTTTACTCAAGCGATTATTTTTCTGGCCGCTTTTATTGGCATTTTTGGCTGTAATTTTCAGTATGGCAGTTATAGGTGGCTTTACTTTTAACCAGATTTTAATTTGACAGGAAAATAAACTCTCAAGCTGGTATTGATATTACCTGTCGTTCCAGTCACCAGTTTATAATCTCAGCTGTCTACCCAGGCCGGACTAAAGAAGAATGAAAAAACCTACTTTAAAGAGATGGCTAATTCTTAGCTGCTATGACTAACTGGCATTAAACAAAGAGAAGCCGGAAAGATATTCTTACTTTTTGTGTTAGACCTGAAATGAACTACTGCACACTAAGACTTAGAGGCTTAGTGTGCATTTAATTTATCCAGTATTTATTATCAGGTTTTAAATTTTGATACTAATTCAGCCATATCACTGGACCTTGATAATAATTGCATGGTTGATGCCTGGGCCGCACTGGCTTTATCTGCTGTAGCTTCGGCAATGGAGTAAATATTCTCAGCATTTGTGCCTATCATGCTAGATGCTATTTCCTGCTCTTTAGTGGCTATAGCAATTTGATGATTGATTTCGCTAATACTGGATATTGCACTGACTATTTCATCTAATGCTGCATCTGCCAGTGTTGCACTTTTTGCAGATTCTTCAGTTTGCACATGACTTTTACTAATGACATTTACCGCATTTTTAGTGCCGTCCTGTAAACTATCGATCATGGCCTGAATCTCGGTGGTTGATTCCTGGGTTCTGCTGGCCAGTGTTCTGACTTCGTCTGCAACCACTGCAAACCCTCGTCCCTGTTCACCGGCTCTGGCGGCTTCTATAGCAGCATTCAAAGCAAGTAGATTAGTTTGTTCGGCAATACCTTTAATAACGTCCAGTACCGACCCAATATTTTGTGCTCCAGCCTGAACTTCATTAATAACGCTGGTTGCCTGATCCATATCCTGAGATAACTTCTGGATGTTACTGACTGTTTCCTGAACTCGTTTTTTTCCTTGTTCGCTATTGTTATCGGCTGTTTTTGAAACTTTGGAGGCATCGTCAGCATGTGAAGCTACGCTGGAAACAGTAGCAACAAGTTCAGTAACTGCTGAGGCGACCTGTTCAGTTTCGGCTTTTTGACTCATTGCTCCATTATTGGTGTCTTCGATAATTTGATTCAGAACACTGCTCTCATTTGTAATCTCACCCGATGACTGTTTGACCTGCTCAATAATCTGACTGGTAGATTCCATGAAAAGGTTAAATGCATTTGCCAGATCTGCAATTTCATCATTTCCTTTGACCTCGATTGACCGGGTTAAATCACCACCCTGTTGTGCAATCGACTGTAAATTATCTGCCACATTACGAATAGGTTTTACAATAGTTTTAAGTGCAGCAAAGTAACTGAATAATGAAAAAATGATGCCAGCAATAATAGCAATGATGACTGATGAGTAAGCAGTAGATTGTGCATTGGATATGTTCTCTGCTTCACCTTCAACCTTGGAATCACCTGATTCATCAAGAATTTCAAGGTAACCTAATAATCCAGATGCGGCCTGGTCTAACTCACTTTTAACTTTAATATATGAAGGATTTTTTGCAATATTGTCAGAACCTGACAGTTCCTTGAAGCTACTAATGACACTTTCACGTGAAGACCTGTATTTTCCCAGTTTAGAATTGAGCTCATTAATTTGAGATTGATCCATTAAGCCGGAAGCCATCATTCTATCCAGTGCGACCGTAGCACCGGCTGCTGATTCCTTAATGATTTTACTTCCCTCTGAAACAGATAAGGCACCGTTAAGCATTCTTTCAGTGGCTAATAACTCTGCCTGTAATTCTATGGTGCCTTCCATCGCCCCATCGGCAGCATCCCATGCTTGTGTTGTAATAAAGTCCAGAGATTTAGTCAGATTGTTTACGCCATTTAAACCTGCCAGGCCAGCAGCTACGACTAATAGAGACATTAGTAGTGTGATCAGACCTATTTTATTGGCCACGGTTAATTTCATGATAACTCCATTAAGTTATTTGGTTAATTTCAATCTGTAGATTTATCGACAGAAGAGGCTTTAACTTTAGTACAAAGTTAAAAAATATCTTAAATAAAAGGAGGTATGATATATGTTAATATTGACGTGGTTTTAATGCTGAATGACCTCAAATGTCAGGCTTGCCCAGTGGCTTTGCCAATTAGCTTTATCATCTTCAATTCTTAAAATTTTAACCGCTTTTAATAACCACGGACCCAGATGGTCTAAAGTAATAACTGCTTCACCTTTACTGTTACTGCGTATGGTCTGTATTTTTTCAGGTTGGGCTTTGCTGAATGCAGTTAACAGGATGTTTTTTACGGGATAGTTTTTATACAGAATTTTTACCTTAAACGAGTCGTTTAACTTTTTTTGATAAGGGTTACTTAATGGAATTATTTCCAGTTCATAACCCAGATTAATTTTTGAGTTATCGATACTGTAACCTTTACCAGATTGCACCAGGGTTTTAGCATGACGAACATAATTCTCTTTTCCATTAGCATTTGTCAGGTTATTTTTTTGACGATACGAAATAGCATTATCGAGACCTTCTTCAGTTAAATATTTTAGAAAGGTAGCAGGGTCAATGTCCACATAACTGAAATCACTTTGGTAGCCAATAGTATAAGTACCGGGTCGATCTGGTTTAAAATATCCAGCAGGATCACGGCCGAGCTCACCGTTGATATCTGTTTTAGAATCTGCCTGGTAGAGGCTAAAATCGCTATACCAGATAACTATATTCGGTTGGCTGTCACCAACAAACTGATTGCCCACATGCACAGAAATATCGACAGATTTTTCAGGCATGGTATAAAATGGATGGGCCTCCAGCCAGAAGTCATGAGTGAAACCTCTGCTCGAAACCAGTGTCAGAAAAACAAATAAAATTTGGAATAAAAAATGTCTTTTTTGTTTAGGAAAATATTTCATAGGATATGGCGTCATAGTCTGCATTTTCTATTGTTGCTTTTATTGAGTATATCAATTGTTCATGCGCATCAAATGCGTCCGGCTATTGTGAGTATTAGCTTTGATCAACAGGCAGTGGTAAAAGTTCAGATAGAAACTAATGTTGAAGCTATTTTGTCCGGCATTGGTGCTGAGCATGAGAATACAGATGATGCACCTCAGGCTGAAGTGTACCGTGAGTTGCGTGAATTATCAGCCGATGATTTAAAGCAGAAATTTAACCTGTATGCCGAAGCTTTTAGTCATGCATTGAAACTGCAACTAAGTGGACAGGAAGTGGATTGGCAATTTAAAAATATTCTGGTTCCTGAAGTGGGAGATATCCGTTTATCCAGAAAATCAGTTATTGAATATACTGCTGCTATACCTCAGGGGGCCGCAATTGCTGTCTGGTCTTTTGATCAAAAATACGGTGACGCAGTTGTAAATTTTATATCCGCGGGCCAAACAGAAAAAACAACATACTGGCTGGCGAAAGGGCAACAAAGTCCTGAATATGAATTACATAAAAATGTGATCCCACGTAGCTGGATTGATGTGGCTGTGGATTATAGTGGTCTGGGTTTTATTCATATTTTACCCAAAGGTCTTGATCATATTTTATTTGTGTTAGGACTGTTTTTACTGAGTCGTAATTTCCGACCTTTGTTATGGCAGGTAACCGCGTTTACTATGGCACATACTATTACACTGGCATTGAGTATTTATGGGTTGATCAGTGTTTCTTCATTGATTGTGGAACCTCTCATTGCGTTATCAATTGCTTATGTGGGCATTGAAAACCTGCTGACCCGTGAATTAAAACCGTGGAGAGTGATTATTGTTTTTATATTTGGTCTTTTGCATGGTATGGGATTTGCGGGTGTTCTAACTGAGCTGGGATTACCTGAATCACAATTTGTAAATGCATTACTTAGCTTTAATGTGGGCGTTGAATTGGGTCAGTTGAGTGTTATTCTACTGGCGTTTTTAGCGGTGTTCTGGCTCAGAAAGAATCAGGGTTTATATCGTAAGCTGGTGGTGATACCCGGTTCATTGGGTATATCATTGATGGGGCTGTACTGGACCGTAGAGAGAGTCGGATATTTGTAGGGTGCGCCGCGCGCACCAATTGAGAGGGTAATGAAATTTAATGGTGCGCTCGGCGCACCCTACAGTTGGATTATTAGTTCGTCGTGTATCCATTGCTTGAGTAAACCGGCAGCTGTCATAGCGACTGACTCTTCGCCTATCCATTCCAATAACCCTTCACACAACTCTGCAAAGTCAGCGCCATTAAAGGCAGCTTCGATGGCCCAGGCTTCTGCAATATCCAGAGATCGCCAGTTAGGGCTCATGCCTTTGCGCCACATTAACCAGCGTGTTGGAACGTCATCAGAGTGTTTAGCCGGAAGCTCTTCATTTTTATCCAGCGCAGCCCAGTACGGAGCAACATTCCACTTAAGATCCAGCCAACGTACAGATTCGTGGAACTTGAAGGTTAATTGAGGCCAGCTTTCTGGGTCGACCTGAGCCATGTCTTCCAGAGTGAAAATTTGTTTGCTATCAGCAGAATCAAAACATAATCCCTGTGTCCACTCGAACTCGGCCAGTTCAGATAGAAATTCTTTTTCAGGGCGATCACTGTGTTGTAGAAATTCAACCATATGAGTACCCACCCAGCGTACAGATGGGTTTTCTGAAGGATATAGTTTCAGGTAATCTAGAACCATTAGTTCAAAATCTTCTTCACCAATTTCTTTTTGCAGGCATTCGAAATCTACCGCAAGGCTGTTAATTAAACGAATTCTGTAAGCATTGTAATAAGCGCCCAGACGGTGTTCTGCGAGAGCATCTTCTGTGCTGATAATGTCTTTTTCAAAGTCCTCTGATTTTCCGGTTAAATAATCCTTAAAACGAGTTTGTAATTGATGCAGTTCGGAGCCATGATCGTCTGAATGAGTATCAGTCATTAGAATTTTCTCCGTAATGAGGTTTTGCTATTTCTCTGGCACGATTTAACTCATCGATAACTTCTGATAGAGGGGGAATATTACCGTCACGCTCAATCATCGTAGAAACGGGGCCAAGGTGTTGTGCTGTTTTTTCATACAGGTCCCACACAGGGTCAATGATAGGTTCATCGTGAGTATCGATAATCAGGTTGCCGGTATTTTGATGCCCTGCAAGATGGTGCTGCCAGACTCTGCCAGCAGGAATTCCCTGTAAGTATTCCATCGGATCAAAATGATGGTTAAAACTACTGACGTAAATATTATTGACATCCAGCAAAATATTGCAGTCTGCTTTTTCTGACACTGCAGTTATAAAGTCCCATTCTGTCATCGCATCGGTTGTGTAAGTGATATAACTCGACAGGTTTTCAATAAGCATTTGACGACCGATAAAATCCTGAACCCGGCTAATTCTATCGGCAATATGATTTACAGAAGCTTCGGTGTAGGGCAGGGGCAGCAGGTCATGCATATTTTGGTGATCCACTCCAGTCCAACAAAGGTGATCGGAAAACCACATGGGTTCTACACGTTCTATTAATTCTTTAAGTTGTTTCAGGTAATCAAAGTTTAATGGATCTGTACTGCCAATAGACATCGACACCCCGTGCATGACCATTGGATAATCCTGACGAATTTTATCCAGAAAATAAAGTGGCTTGCCGCCATCGATCATGTAGTTTTCTGAAATGATTTCAAACCAGTCAATTTCTTTAGGTTGTTGCTCCAGAACTTCCTGGTAATGTTCAGATCTTAGCCCAAGGCCAAATCCGAGAAATGGTTTTTCTATATGAGCAGGCATAGTTTTATCTGAGTTTTATTAACCATAATTATAAAGCGGGATATTATTTCAGGCAAAAAAAAGCACTGAAAATCAGTGCGTTTCTTTAAAAGTTAATCTGATGATTAACTTTCGAATTTACCGCCTTTGTCATCACACTCAGCTTTAGTTGCTTTAACCCAGCCTTGTCCTTTACAGGAGTTTTGACCCATACAGGCAGAAGTAGCAGTTGCACAGGCAGATGTACCTTTACAGCTATTGATCCCAGTACATTTACCGGCTTTGTGTCCAGCAGCAGAAGCGTTCATTGGTGCGATAGCAAACATAGTTGCTGCAGCGGCAGCCAAAGCTACACCAGAAATTTTCTTTGCAGTAATCATTGGGTTTATCCTCGTTATTTTTAAATAAAATTATTGTCATGGTGCTTACCATATACACCGACTTAGAGACGCACCATATAGGTAAGTTCAATGCATTTCAAAAAAAAATGAATTTATTTTCTTAAAATGAGTGTGTCACCTCTTTGAATTAACTCAATATTCTTCAATATATTCATGCCGAGAAGAATTTCATTTCCGAGTAATCCAGGGTTGAGACTGGCGCTCACATTATTAAATTTCATGTCACCTATTTTCAGGCTATTAATGATTGTGGAGTAAGCGAAACTATTGCCATTAGCGGTCTGGACGGTAAATCGATGTCCTTTTTTTAGATTCAGTTTAGTGGCCAGGTTGGCGGGAATACTGGTAGTAGTCGCTCCTGTGTCTACCAGAAAAGTAACCACTTTATTATTGATCAAACCATTAAATATATAGTGCCCCTGTCGATTTCTTTTCAGTGTAATTTCCTGATAACTACCGGTTTGTAGGGTATTTATGGACTGGTTAGGGTTAAATTTCTGCTCCAGAATCTGGTCAAATAGTAAAGCCAGCATAAAAAAACCGATAATCCACCCTAGCCAGGTGAACGCATTGCCTAATTTTCTAGTAGAATGTGACATATGTTTTTAATCTTATGGCATAAAGGCCATAAATCAATAGCCTGATAAAAAGAGAATTGAATGTCTGGAAACAGTTTTGGTAAATTATTTGTTGTCACTTCTTTCGGTGAAAGCCATGGACCTGCCATTGGATGTATCGTGGATGGCTGCCCTCCCGGCCTGGCATTAACGGAAGCTGATTTGCAGGATGATCTGGATCGACGCAAACCTGGTACTTCTCGCCATACAACTCAACGTCGTGAAGATGATGAAGTACAAATATTATCTGGTGTATTCGAAGGCAAGACGACCGGTACGCCCATTGCATTGATTATTCATAATAAAGATCAACGCTCAAAGGACTATGGCAGCATCATGAATCAGTTTCGCCCCGGTCATGCTGATTATACTTATATTCAAAAATATGGATTCAGGGATTATCGCGGAGGAGGTCGTTCTTCTGCACGTGAAACAGCCATGCGGGTAGCAGCTGGTGGCATTGCTAAGAAATATCTGACAGAAAAATATGGTATTAAAATTCGAGGATACCTGTCTCAGTTAGGACCTATAAAACTGGAATTAAAGGATTGGGATGTTGTTAATACCAATGCTTTTTTTAGTCCGGATGAAAGTAAAGTTCAACAACTAGAAGATTATATGGATGATTTACGCAAGGAAGGTAATTCGGTAGGAGCTCGAGTGACAGTGGTTGCTGAAGGTGTTCCACCGGGTCTTGGTGAACCGATTTTTGATCGTATTGATGCTGATATTGGTCATGCGATGATGAGTATCAACGCGGTGAAAGGTGTTGAAATTGGAGCGGGTTTTGACTGTGTCGCGCAAAAGGGAACAGAGCATAGAGATGAAATTACGCCCGAAGGATTTTTGTCTAACCACTCTGGTGGAACGTTGGGTGGCATTTCTTCCGGGCAGGACATTGTGGTTCACATGGCATTGAAACCGACTTCGAGTATGCGTTTACCAGGGCGTTCGGTAGATATTAATGGTGAGCCGGTAGAAGTTGTAACTAAAGGACGTCATGATCCTTGTGTGGGAATTCGTGCAACCCCCATTGCTGAGGCGATGTTGGCGCTGGTTGTTATGGACCACTTACTCAGAAACCGTGCACAGAATGCAGATGTAGACTGTAAAACACCAGTAATACCTGCCGGGCAATCCTGAATTGCCCTGAGTTTACTAGCTTTTCACCGCTAAGGACGCAGAGGTACGCAAAGAAAAAGTAATGGTAACTGCAAACATGACTAACATGAATTTCAGTCAATCCTGAGCGGGTTAGTTAGAATCTGGCACAAACTTAAAAAACCTTTGCGTACCTCTGCGTCCTTTGCGGTAAATGTTTTTTTAGCTGAACTTCAGGGGTATCAGGTTTAAAGACCTTTTACATTGCCTTTGAAGAAAGTTATAACTGTTGAAAGATGTTTACCTCTTTTGTACATGTCCATGGTGCCATCTTTATTCATATAAGCGTCGAAACATAAAGCTTTCTTTTTACCTGTCCAGGTAATGCATAACTGGCCTTTCTCCTGATTCACATTCCAGCTGCCTCCACGACGTTTACCATCTTCGTGCATGCGACGTTTAATACTGCCATCAGCTGCAAAATAGGTCGTGCAGGTGCTTTGATCTTTTTCCTTGCGACAGTGTTGAGTTGTATCTGTAAAACGAGTTTTCAGTTCATCTGCATTCAGTTTTCCGTGAGCAAAACTGTTTGATGAAATAAGTAAAAGAGGGCTTAAAAAGAGTGAAATAGTTAAGAATTTAAACACATTGATCTCCTAAAGATGGATAAAATAAATTTTTGTTAACTTCCGATTATTGTTGTTTTAGTCTTTCTGTATCGGCATGATAAAGCCCATCTTATAACATATTAAAATTTTCTTAACCCTTAAAAATTAGTTGAAATGTCCCGTTTAATTATTCTAGTGTTTTATTTTTCGCTGTTTTTCAATGCGGCTTGCCAGCAGCAGGAAGATTATCAAAGCAGTGCAGAAGAGATATTCCCTCCGGTTACCATGAAATATGCAGCATTAAATCGTATGGATAATTTACCCGTCAGCCTTACTTTTTTTAAGGATGACTGGACCATGGTGGTTTTTGGTGAATCAAGTTGCAGTGATAATTGCCTGAATAGACTGGCTTTGCTTAATGATGTTAAATCGGCGAAAAAGCTATTTGTAATTGATGGTCTGGCTAATCATGCTACATTGAGAGAACTTGCAGGTTTATTTCCAAATGTGGCGATTACCATGGGCGTTACTGCATCATCATTTGACAGGTTTTATGCACAGTTTGATCTGGACAGTATTGAGCCCACTCAAAAGCAAAAGATGATTTATCTGGTTAGCCCTTCTGCAGAACTGGTTTACAGTCTGGATGCTGAGGAAATAACTTCCTCTGATCTTGAAAAGGAAATTGTTCTATTGAACTAAAAAAGGAAAATGAATGGGTTTTCTACTAGATATATTGATTGTTTTTATCGCAGTACAGCATGTATTGTTTTTAATTCTTGAAATGTTTCTATGGACAAAACCCCTGGGGCGAAAAGTCTTTGGGATGAAACAGGAGTATGCGAATAAAACAAAAAATCTTGCGGCTAATCAAGGTTTATATAATGGCTTTTTAGCAGCAGGATTACTATGGGCTGCTTATTCTGATCAGTTTTCACTTCAACTGTTTTTCCTTGGTTGTGTGTTCGTGGCAGGCGTTTTTGGTGCTCTAACCGTGAGTCGTACTATTTTCTGGGTACAGGCGATGCCGGCAATGTTGGCTTTGATGTTACTCACGTTGTCTACTTTAGAGTTTCTCTGGTTATTTTAAAAAATATCACCACGAAGGACACGAAGGTTTAAAATATTGTCTCCCTTCGTGTGCTTTGTGATCTTCGTGGTGCAAATGATTATAAAAAGCACTAAAATTAGATTTTCAAATACTGTGAAATTTACCCCAACATTTATGAAAAAAATACTTTTAAGCTTTTCTCTTCTTTTGTTGCTGGCTGCCTGTAGTGAAGAGCAGCAGAATAAAATTTCCAGACTGGGTGTTTCCTGGCTGGAAGGTAACTATAAGGTAACTTATGCCGATGGGCAGCATGTTAAAAGCTGGATTATTCGAGACAGTAAAGTTACCTCAGAACCTGGTAAGGGTTATTACTATTTCTGGGTTGAGGTTAATGGCAGTAAAAGATATGTTCAGACGCCTATCGAACGATCGTATATTGAAGAAATAGAATAAAGTCTCGACTGCTTGCACTAACAGTTTCAGCCCAATTTAAATGCAAACATTACACTGGCGTCTGTCACTCTTTTATTTTTGTTATTTTGCCAGTCTCGGTGCACTGGTGCCTTTCTGGAGTTTATACCTGGACTCCTTGCAGTTTACTTCTCTGGAAATCGGGCAGTTAATTGCAACACTCGCCATCAGTAAAATTGTTGCTCCCTATATCTGGGGCTGGATAGCCGATCAAACCGGATTTCATATTCGAATTGTTCAGATAACCTCTCTGTTATCTATTTTATGCTTTTTACCTTTACTCTGGTTTGATAGCTTCTGGACAATGTTGAGCTTTATGATGTTATTTAGTTTTTTCTGGAATGCATCATTACCTCAGTTTGAAGTGGTGACACTCGGGCATCTGGGGGAAAATCTTCATCGATACAGTCAAATACGGTTATGGGGATCGCTGGGTTTTATCGCAACGGTGATTTTTCTGGGAGCAATATTTCAATCACTTTCGATTAGCTGGTTACCGTTTATTTTACTGGGTATCTTTTTAATTATCTGGTTTTCCAGTTTGCAGGTGGCTGAGCACCGTCAGATAGAGGCTTCTTCAGGACATATCTGGTCAGTGATTAAAAAGCCGCAGGTAATTGCCTTGTTACTGTCGTGTTTTTTTATTCAGGCCAGTCATGGTCCTTATTACACATTTTTCAGCCTGCACATGGAAAGCCTGCAATACACGCGTTTTAGTATAGGCCTGCTTTGGTCGTTAGGTGTGTTGGCAGAAGTCATTCTGTTTATTTTTATGCATCGCTTACTGAATATAAAAGCGGCTAGCTACTGGCTTGTTTTTTCACTTTTGTTAACGGTTATTCGCTGGTTATTAATGGCCTTTTATTCAGATGAATTGGGGGTTGTTCTGATTAGTCAGGGGTTACATGCTGCCAGTTTTGGAATGTTTCATGCCGCTGCTATTCATCTTATTCATGAGTTTTTTCCGCAACACAGGGGGCGTGGGCAGGCATTATATGCTTCTGTGAGTTTTGGAGCGGGTGGTGCAACTGGCAGTTTATATGCCGGAGTTTTGTGGGATGTTGTGCCGCCAACCACGACTTTTCTGGTGGCAGCGTTATTTGCTTTTGTGGGTATGATGATCGGGCTTAAGGTAAAGCAGCCTGCACTGACGGCAGGCTGATGTTCCAGCTTTTACTGGTATTCAAAAACCTGGCTTAATAAAGGTGTTTGGTCTTCATCTAAGGTGTTGACTGTCCATCTACCTGTCCAGCCGGGTTGCAGCGTTTTGCTACTCCATACTCTCCAGCGTGCTGCACCGACCTGAAATATTTTATTAAACATTACCTTATCGTTGTAAACCCATTGGTGGGTGACACTGTGACCAGTCAAATTAGTTAATTCGGTAAAATAGCTGATCTGGGATTGATCTGTGCTCAATGTCACGATCATGTCTACCGGTTCGCGATTTTGAACCTCAGTGGTAAATTGAGCTCGTGATACTTCACCGGCCCATAACTGGCTACTGAACACAATAACAGTGGCGGTAAATATTCTGGATAATAGTTTATTCATAATTGTTCCGTTCTGATTGCTATCAAGTTGCTGAATATACCAATAAACAGACCAGGTTTTCCATCAATCTTTAACTTCATCTATAAGTTCTAGCATGGCTGTTACGGCTTTAGACTGGCTACGGTTTTTATTTAACACGATTCCCAGTTTGCGGCTGGACTGAAAAGCTGGAATTTGAAGGTGGTACAAACCATCATCCAGCATGCTTTGTGGCAATATGCTCCAGCCTAATCCTACCGAAGCCATCATTTTGATCGTTTCGAGATAATTGGTTTCAAGATTAATGATCAATTTTTCCCGAATACCCTGCAGTGCTCTTTCAATGGCTTCACGAGTAAATGTTCCATGTGATGGTAATACTGCCGGATACTTTACTAAATCGACCAAGGTCGGTGAGTTGACATTAACCAAAGGGTGGTCGGCAGCACAGATGATGATCAGGCGGTCATTCCAGATAGGGGTCAGCTTTAATTTATGAGAACTTTCAAAGGGCAGTGTCACTACTGCCAAGTCCAGCTCATTTGACTCAACTAATTTACAGGCTTGTTCTGAATCCATGAAATTTAAATCAAGGTTAACGTCAGGATATAAAGCGGTAAAGGCTCGCAGAATAGGTGGAAGATGATGTAAGCCGATATGGTGACTGGTTGCCATTCTAAAAGAACCCATCGGATTACCCTCAAGATCAGATATCTGTTGTCGGGTATTTTCAATATCCTGAAGAATTTGCCGTGCTCTGGGTAATAGTGCCTGACCTGTTTGAGTTAACTGAATCTGTTTTCCATGCCTGTCCAGTAACTTACTATCAAGTTGGCTTTCTAATTGTTTAATGCGTTTACTGATTGCGGGCTGAGTTAAAAATAGTTGAGAGGCTGCCGCAGAGAAGGAACCTGTTTCTGCAACTTTTACAAAAGCCTGTAGGTTTGTAGTTTCCATTATTCCTATTGGTTATGGTTATTATGAAAAATATGAATTAGAGTTATTTTATAAATGAAGCTAGACTTGGTTGCAAGTGAAAAAGCATAAACAAAGGTGATACCAATGGAAGCATTAACTCTTTATGACAAAGTCTGGCAGCAGCATATAGTTCGCCAGGAAGATGATGGGACTGCATTATTATATATCGACAGGCATCTGGTGCATGAAGTGACTTCTCCTCAGGCATTCGAAGGTTTGAATATGAATGATCGTCCATTATGGCGTAAGGAGTCTATTCTGGCTGTTCCTGATCATAATGTGCCGACAACGGATAGACATCAGGGTATTAGTGATCCTGTTGCTAAATTACAGGTTGATACTCTTGATCAAAACTGTGAATCATTCGGTTTGACCGAATTTAAAATGAATGATATTCGCCAGGGTATCGTGCATGTTATCGGGCCGGAACAGGGTGCCACGTTGCCGGGCATGACGGTAGTTTGTGGTGATTCGCATACCTCAACTCATGGTGCCTTCGCTGCTTTGGCATTTGGTATTGGTACTTCTGAAGTTGAACATGTCATGGCAACGCAGTGCCTGATTCAGAAAAAGTCCAAAAATATGCGGGTGACTATTGAAGGATCTGTCGGAAAAGCTGTGACCGCAAAAGATATAGTGCTGGCTATTATTGGTGAAATTGGTACCGCTGGCGGAACAGGTTATGCCATTGAATTTGCTGGTGAAGCCATTCAAAACCTTTCGATGGAAGGCCGGATGACGGTGTGTAACATGACCATCGAAGCAGGTGCTCGTGCAGGTATGATTGCCTGTGATCAAACGACTATTGATTACATAAAAGGTCGTCCGTTTGCTCCATCAACTGCAGGCTGGGATAACGCTGTGACTAGCTGGAATAATTTACATACCGATGATGGTGCCGTATTTGATCGCGAAGTGGTCATTAAAGGTGACTCGATTGAACCACAGGTAACCTGGGGAACTTCTCCGGAAATGGTGATTTCCATCAGTGCAAATGTTCCTAATCCCAATAATGAAAAAGATAGTGTTAAAGCCGATGGAATTCAAAAAGCCCTGGACTATATGGGGCTCGATGCGGATGTTGCGATTAATGAAGTTTTAGTGGATAAGGTGTTTATCGGCTCCTGTACTAATTCTCGCATAGAAGATTTACGTTCGGCTGCTGATATCGCAAAAGGTCGTCAGGTAGCAGATAATGTTAAACTGGCGATGGTGGTTGCTGGCAGCGGTCTGGTGAAACAGCAGGCTGAACAGGAAGGTCTGGATAAAATATTTATCGACGCTGGATTTGAATGGCGTGAACCTGGCTGTTCAATGTGTCTGGCGATGAATGACGATAGACTGGAGTCGGGTGAACGTTGTGCATCAACTTCCAACCGTAATTTTGAAGGCCGTCAGGGGCAGGGTGGACGAACTCACCTGGTTTCACCAGCAATGGCTGCCGCCGCTGCTGTGTATGGTCATTTTATAGACATTAGAAATATTGATTGAGGATAACTGATGAAAAAATTAACACTGATTTTATTAATGGGCCTGGTTTTTACTATAACGGGTTGTGAAACTATGAAAGGCCTGGGTTCTGATATTCAGAAAGCGGGTAAAGCGATAGAGAAAAAAGCTGCTGACTAGCGCTTCGGCTCTATTTATAGATTTATTTTGGAGTAATTACGGTGGAAAAATTTCAGAAATTTACCGGCATTGTCGCGCCGATGGATCGTGCGAATGTGGATACAGATGCCATCATTCCCAAGCAATATCTTAAATCCATAAAACGAACTGGATTTGGACCTAATTTATTTGATGACTGGCGCTATCTGGATCGTGGTGAACCGGGCATTGATAATAATGAGCGACGTGTAAATCCGGATTTTGTGTTAAATAAAACACCGTATAAATATGCTCAAATTTTATTAGCTCGTGAAAATTTTGGTTGTGGATCTTCACGTGAACATGCTGTCTGGGCGTTGGCTGACTTTGGATTCAAAGTGGTCATAGCCCCAAGTTTTGCTGATATCTTTTTTAATAACAGCTTCAAAAGTGGTTTGTTACCGATTGTATTAAGCAGTACGGTTGTGGATCAATTGTTTGAAGAACTGGATGACCATGAAGATTATCAACTGTCGATTGACCTTGAAAATCAGCTGGTGAGTAATTCAGCTGGCGCTCAAATTCCTTTTGAAGTGGATGAATTCCGTAAACATTGTTTACTCAATGGACTGGATGATACCGGTCTGACATTACAGCATGCGGAAAAAATCAAGTCATTCGAGAAACAGTATTATCAACAGTCTCCGTGGTTGAAGTAAAAGACAGTTTTACCACGAAGCACACGAAGAGCACGAAGGGTTTAGTAATGTTTTATATTCCTGGAGTATTGGGTAACTCTTTTAAATTTTACAATTTATTTGCATCAACGACTTCGTGTTCTTCGTGAACTTCGTGGTGAGTATGTTAATGATTTTTTATGTATTTAGGTAAATAATTAAGGTAACAAAATGTCTACAAAAATTGCAATTCTGCCAGGTGATGGCATCGGTCCTGAAATTATCAATGAAGCGGTTAAAGTGCTTGAGTGTCTGCAGCAGGATCATTCCCTGGATGTAGAGCTGGAAACAGCTGCTATCGGTGGCGCAGCTTATGACGAATCCGGAAGTCCCTTACCAGAATCGACTTTAAATCTATGTAAATCGGCTGAAGCCATTTTGTTAGGCGCTGTCGGTGGACCTCAGTATGAATCTCTGGAGCGTGAATTACGTCCTGAAAAAGGTTTGTTGGGTTTGCGTTCTGAACTGGAACTGTTTTCTAATCTTCGTCCAGCTATTCTTTATCCGCAACTGGCTAATGCATCCAGCCTGAAGCCTGAAATAGTGTCCGGTCTGGATATTATGATTGTTCGTGAATTGACAGGTGGTATCTATTTTGGTCAGCCACGTGGCATTCGTACTTTGGATAATGGTGAAAAAGAGGGTTACAACACTTTAGTTTATGCCGAACATGAAATAGAACGTATTGCACGTTCAGCTTTTGATGTCGCGATGAAACGCGGTAAAAAGGTTTGTTCTGTTGATAAAGCCAATGTTCTTGAGGTTTCTGAATTATGGCGTGAAGTGATGGTGCGTGTTAGCAAAGAGTATCCTGAAGTCGAGTTATCACATATGTACGTGGATAACGCATCGATGCAACTGGTTAAATGGCCTAAACAGTTTGACGTAATGGTAACCAAAAACATGTTTGGTGATATTTTGTCAGATACAGCTGCGATGCTTACCGGTTCTATCGGTATGCTGCCTTCTGCATCTTTAGATAAAAATGGGAAAGGCATGTACGAGCCAATCCACGGTTCTGCGCCAGATATTGCAGGAACAAATAAAGCTAATCCATTGGCAACAATTTTGTCTGTTTCAATGATGTTGCGTTATAGCCTGAATAAAACTGAGCTGGCTGATCGAATTGAGCAGGCAGTGAGTGATGTGCTGGACCAGGGCATGCGAACAGAAGATATTGCCGATGGTGGTTCTTTTGTCAGTACTCAGGAAATGGGCGATGCTGTTGTTAACGCACTGAAAGCTTAAAAGATTTGCACCACGAAGTACACGAAGAGCACGAAGGAAAACAAACCCATTTAATCTTCGTGTACTTCGTGCTCTTCGTGGTGAATATATAAAGTGTTGAATAATTTTTAGAGAAAAACAATGAATAGAGTTGGATTTGTAGGTTGGCGTGGCATGGTTGGTTCTGTGCTGATGCAACGTATGCGTGAAGAGAATGATTTTCTTAATATCGCTGAACCGGTATTTTTCACAACATCACAGGCGGGGCAGCCCGGTCCTGATATTGGTAAGGATATTCCTGCTCTTAAAGATGCTACAGATATCAATGAATTAAAATCCATGGATGCCATCGTTACCTGTCAGGGCGGTGATTATACCAAACAGGTTTATGATGACTTGCGTGCTGCTGGCTGGACCGGTTACTGGATAGATGCTGCATCTTCTTTACGTATGCAAGATCACACTATTATCGTTCTTGACCCGGTGAACAAAAATGTTATCGATGAAGCACTTGCTGAGGGTAAAAAAGATTTTATCGGTGGGAACTGTACTGTCAGTTTAATGATGATGGCGCTGGGTGGTCTATTGCAAAATGATCATATTGAATGGATCAGTGCGATGACTTATCAGGCGGCTTCTGGTGCCGGTGCCAGGAATATGCGTGAGTTGATTAGCCAGATGGGCAGTATTGAAAGTTCAGTGCATGACTTACTCGCCGATCCATCTTCAGCCATTCTGGATATAGACCGACAGGTTGCTGAGCATATTCGTTCAAGTAATTATCCAACTGATCAGTTTGGAGTGCCTCTTGCTGGCAGTTTAATTCCATGGATTGATGTGCAACTGGAAAATGGTCAAAGCAAGGAAGAATGGAAAGCTGCTGTAGAGACCAATAAAATTCTAGGGCGCTCAGATAATTTAATTCCTATCGATGGCTTATGTGTGAGAATAGGGGCCATGCGCTCTCATTCCCAGGCATTAACAATAAAATTGAAACAAAACCTGCCGATGGATGAAATCCATGAATTGCTGGCCAGTGCAAATGACTGGGTTAAGGTTCTACCTAATGATCGTGAAATCAGCATGCAAGAATTATCACCAGCAGTAGTCACAGGATCTCTATCGGTACCTGTCGGACGTTTGCGTAAAATGCAGATGGGTGATAATTACCTTTCAGC
>JABHSO010000043.1 GCA_018669845.1 Gammaproteobacteria bacterium
TATGGTGCCGATGGCCGGAGTCGAACCGGCACAGCTCTCGCCACTACCCCCTCAAGATAGCGTGTCTACCAATTCCACCACATCGGCTTTGAATTGAATTAATTTGCCGGGGGCAAATCAGAGTCTGAGGTTGTAGTACCCATAGTTGCAGGCTCTGACATAGGCGGCAGATCCACGTTCTCAGGCTGCTTTAAAATAGTGCCTGATTGCTCAGTAGCTTGAGGTTCAACAACTGAATCCATAATACTGGTTGGTCCTTCACGATGACTTGCGAGGTAAGCTAGCGATAAACAGGTGGCAAAAAATAATGCCGCGATGATTGATGTCGCTTTAGTCAGGAAATTCCCTGAACCCTTTGCACCAAATACAGTTGCCGACGCGCCACTACCAAATGCAGCACCTGCATCAGCACCTTTACCGTGCTGTAACAGGACTAAAGCAATCAATGATATAGATAGCAATACCTGAGCTACCAGTAAAAGTGCATTGAGATTTTCCATTATTAGGTCTCTTGTTAAATTCTAAATTCTTTATAAATAATTAGGCAGATTTACCGATAGCGAGAAAATCAGCTGGTTTCAATGCGGCACCGCCGATCAAGCCACCATCAATATCTGGCTGTGAAAGCAGCTCTTTTGCATTACCTGCATTCATGCTACCACCATATAAAATTTGTACTTTAGCAGCTACATCTTCACTTAATGCCGCTAGCTTGCTACGAATAAAAGCATGTACCGCCTGTGCCTGCTCTGGTGATGCCGTCACACCGGTTCCGATGGCCCATACGGGTTCATAGGCAATTACACATTTTCCAATAGCATCAATACCCTGTGTATCGATAACAGCATCTATCTGACGGGATACAACATCTTCCATAATGCCTGATTCACGCTCTTCTAGAGTTTCACCTATGCAAAACAATGGAATAACTCCAGATTGAACTGCCATAGCAAAACGTTTTGCTACAAGCTCATCTGACTCGCCATATAAACTACGACGCTCAGAATGTCCGATGATGGCATAACTGCAATTGAATTCTTTCAGCATTGAAGGAGCCAGCTCACCCGTGAAAGCGCCAGATTCCTGATCACAAATATTTTGTGAACCTAAGCCAATACCTGAATCACCGATCAGATCATTCACTTTAGAGATGTAAATAGCGGGTGGGCAAACCGCCATATCAGCATTAGTCACTTCTGCCAGACCATCTTTTATTCCACTGATTAATTCTTCGATGCTCGATAAAGAGCCATTCATCTTCCAGTTTCCGGCAATTAGAGTGCGACGCATGCTATACCTCAAAAATATTGTATGTTCAAAAATGGGCGCAAAGGTTACTTGTCTCTGCTCTATAAATCAATGCAAATATCAGTTATTAGCTGAATTTCTAACTTACTGAGGTGATTTAAACTTTTGGAGCCACTTTTTTAACTACATCAGCTATCTGATTAGCAAGAGTTTCTACCTGTTTAGCATCATCCCCTTCTACCATGACACGTATCAATGGCTCAGTACCCGATGGCCTTAGCAATACTCTCCCTTTATTTGCAAGCTCCTGCTCAGCCTCTTCAACTGCCTGCTGAATTTGTGGGAATTCAGCAGGATTTAGTTTATGAGCTACCGGCACATTGACCATAACCTGTGGATATTTATGCATACCCATTTTAGCTTCAGCCAGGGTTAGATCCTTTTCAACCATCCAGGATAAAACTTGCAAGGCAGCAATGATTCCATCACCCGTGGTGGTTTGATTTAGCGCAATGATATGACCAGAAGATTCTCCACCTATGAACCACCCATTAGCCTTCAGTCTTTCCATAACAGACCTGTCACCAACATTAGCCCGTTCAAATTTTATGCCCTGGGTTTTTAACGCATGTTCCAGACCCAGGTTAGTCATTAAGGTACCAACAACACCACCGCCTAAACCTCCGCTAACTAGTTGGCTTTTGGCAATCACAAACAAAATTTCATCACCATCCATGATTTCACCAGTAGCATCCATCATCATCAGTCGGTCACCATCACCATCGAAGGCTATTCCTAAATCAGCTTGATGCTCAAGCACCTTAGAACGCATATTTTGCGGATGCAGAGCTCCACAGTCTTTATTGATATTTAAACCATTCGGGCTAACACCCATTTCAAAAACTTCGGCACCTAGTTCACGAAAAACATGAGGAGCAATATGGTAAGTAGCTCCATTTGCACAATCCAGAACAATTTTCATACCTTTTAAAGTTGTGCGAAATGGAATTGAATTTTTACAAAACTCAATATATCGCCCCCGTGAATCTTCCAGCCTGCGAACTTTACCCAGCAATTTGGACTCAACCATTTTCATCGGTTGATCCATCATGTCTTCAATCTCATGTTCGATTGAGTCCGGTAATTTGAAACCATCACCACTAAAAAATTTTACCCCGTCATCGTAATATGGGTTATGCGAAGCACTGATCACAATACCGGCTGTAGCGCGCTGAGCCTGTGTCATATAAGCCACAGCAGGTGTTGGCATAGGCCCCATTAAGGTCACATCAAGGCCTGCAGCAGCCAGACCGGCTTCTAATGCAGCTTCAAATATATAACCTGAGATACGTGTATCTTTACCGATAACAACGTGACCTTTTTCCTGTTTGGACAATACCTTACCGGCAGCCCAGCCCAGCTTCATCACAAATTCAGCAGTCATTGGGTCCTGACCTACTCGACCACGGATTCCATCGGTACCAAAATAACGTTTTGTCATATGTTTTCTCTTGATTAATTATTGTAGGCTAGCTTCATTGCCTGCACTATAGCGACTGCATCTTTTGTTTCTGTGACATCGTGCACACGGATAATATCTGCACCCGACATGGCTGAAATTACCGCAGTTGAAACACTTCCAAAAAGGCGTTGATCTACTGGTTTATCCAGTATCAAACCAATCATGCTTTTTCTAGAAAGACCAACAAGCAAAGGCAGTCCTAATGATTTAAATAACTCTAAGGAGTGTAGCAACTGTAAATTTTGTTGCAGAGTTTTTCCAAACCCAAAACCCGGGTCAATTAGTAATTGTTGTTTCGATATGCTTGCCTGCTCTGCTAGCTCTACTCTTTCCTGTAAAAAATAAAAAACCTCATCCACGACACTTTTATATTGAGGATTATTTTGCATGGAGTCGGGTGAGCCTTGCATGTGCATCAGGCAAATTAAAAGCCCGGTAGATGCAGCAGCTTCCAGAGAACCTTCCCGGCGTAAAGCCCACACATCGTTGATCATATCTGCACCAGCTTCAGCTGCAGCTAACATCACTTCTGCTTTGCTGGTATCGATAGAGATGGGGATATCTGAAAATTGTCGAATAGCTTCAATAACAGGAATAGTTCGACGAATTTCTTCACGCACATCGACAATTTCGGCACCGGGTCGAGTGGACTCTCCACCGATATCGAGAATATCTGCACCTTCATCGATTAGTTTCTGAGCATGCTCAACTGCTTTTCCAGTTTCTGAAAACAAACCACCGTCAGAAAAAGAATCGGGAGTCGTATTAATGACGCCCATGATATTTATTTTTGTAAGATCAGGCTTCATAAATAAAAAAGGCCGGGATGTAAATTTTACATCCCGGCCTTCCAGTTATATTTTAATGTAAACTTGCAGGATCAGACAGATCAGCTTTTTTATCATCTGTCGATTTTTCTTTAGAAGCCCTGGGAGCACTACCACCACTGGATGATGAATCACCAGAATCGCCATTGCTCCAGTCCTGTGGTGGACCAGGTTCCTTGCCTTCCATAATGGTATCAATCTGCGAGGCATCAATAGTTTCATACTTCATCAGGGCATCAGCCATTAAATGCAGTTTATCGGTGTGCTCAGTCAGAATATCCAGAGAACGCTGATAATTACGGTCAATAAAACCTCTGATTTCAGAATCTATCGCCTGTGCCGTTTCATCAGAAACCGTCTTGGTATTCGTCACTGAACGACCCAGAAAAACTTCACCTTCATCTTCAGAATAAGTCAACGGCCCCATACGATCAGATAAACCCCATTTAGTGACCATATTACGCGCAATTTCAGTAGCTCTTTCAATATCGTTAGAAGCCCCTGTAGTGACAGCATCATCACCAAAAATTAACTGCTCTGCAATACGTCCACCATACAGACTGGAAATCTGGCTCTCCAATAGTTTACGGCTATAACTGTATCGATCATCTTCTGGCAAGAACATGGTGACACCCAATGCCCGGCCACGTGGAATAATCGAAACCTTATACACAGGATCATGTTCAGGAACCATACGACCAACAATGGCATGACCTGCTTCATGATAAGCAGTCATTTTCTTGTCGTCATCTTTCATGATCATGGACTTGCGCTCTGCACCCATCATGATCTTGTCTTTGGCACGCTCAAAGTGTTCCATATTGACTAACTTGTTGTTACCACGAGCGGCAAATAAAGCAGCTTCATTCACCAGGTTTGCCAGATCAGCACCGGAAAAACCGGGTGTACCACGGGCAATAACCATTGCATCAACATTTTCAGCTGCGGGTACTTTACGCATATGAACTTTAAGAATTTGGGCACGACCACGTACATCGGGTAGAGGAACCACTACCTGACGATCAAAGCGACCGGGGCGTAAAAGTGCAGGATCAAGTACATCAGGGCGGTTAGTCGCTGCAATGACGATAACGCCTTCATTGCCTTCAAACCCATCCATTTCAACCAGTAACTGGTTTAGTGTTTGCTCTCTCTCATCATGCCCACCACCAAGACCGGCACCACGATGGCGCCCTACTGCATCAATTTCATCAATAAAGATAATGCAGGGGCTGTGCTTCTTGGCCTGCTCGAACATATCACGAACACGTGAAGCACCAACACCGACAAACATTTCTACGAAATCTGAACCTGAAATGGTAAAGAAAGGTACTTTTGCTTCACCTGCTATGGCCTTGGCAAGTAGTGTTTTACCTGTACCCGGAGAACCTACCATCAACACGCCACGAGGAATTTTTCCTCCAAGCTTTTGAAATTTAGAGGGATCACTAAGGAATTCAACCAATTCTGCAACTTCTTCTTTAGCTTCATCAACACCCGCAACATCACTAAATGTCACATTAATCTGATCTTCACCGAGCAATCTGGCTTTTGATTTACCGAAAGACATTGCTCCACGGCCACCGCCACCGCCCTGCATCTGGCGCATAAAGAAAACCCACAAGCCAATCAACACAATAAACGGAAACCAGCTGATAAACATATGAGCCAGTAAAGATGGTTGCTCAGGAGGTTTGGACATGATTTGAACGCCCGCTTTATCCAGATCACCGATCAGAGGAGAATTATTGGTTTCAGGGCTGTATGTTGAAAAAGTCGAACCACTGATTAGTTTTCCAGTGATTTGTTGACCTTCAATAAGTACTTCACTGATTTGACCGGATTTTACCTGCGACAGGAATTCCGAATAAATCATACTTCTACCGGATGTCTCCCGATTTCCAAAGTTCTGAAATACAGACAACAGAACCACAGCAATAACAACCCATAGAATTAAATTTTTAGCTACATCATTCACATTAATTACCTGGCCGAATGCGACCTTTCTTTAAACAAACTTTCTGTATTCTTACACATTGGCATAAATGAATACAGTTATTATAGTTACATCGAATAGTGAGTTACTTCAATCCCTGGCAAACAGCATAAACTTCTCTAGATCTTGGCCGGGAAGCTTTGGGTTTGCGAAATTTCACTACTTTGAAGAATTTTCTGAAACTTCTAACCATTTCGTCAAACCCTTCTCCCTGAAACATTTTGACCGCAAAACTTCCATTTCTATCCAGAACCTGCAAAGCAAATTCAAAGGCAAGTTCAACCAGATACATCGATTTAGGCTGATCCACCGTTTCAATCCCACTTATATTGGGCGCCATATCCGATAAAACAAGGTCAACCGGAGAGTTATTTATGAGATCAAGAATTTCATCCAGAACTTTCTGTTCGGTGAAATCGCCCTGAATAATATCAACATCGTTTATAGAATCCATTTCTAACAGGTCAACCGCAATTAAGCGTCCACCCTTACTGCAAAACTGACTAGCATATTCTGTCCAGCCACCCGGAGCTGCGCCCAGATCAATCACAAACTGCTTAGGCTTAAGCAAGCGGTCCTTTTCCTGTAATTCTATTAGTTTGTAAACAGCACGAGAGCGATAACCTTCACGACGAGATTTCAATACATACGGATCTGCGTGATGCTCCTGCAACCAGAGTTGACTACTTTTTGACCTACCCATATTTCTCTTTAGTTTTCATTTGAAAGGTTATGATACAATCCGCGCCCTTTTTATACTATCGTGATTAACATGCCCTTAACCAGCCAGCAGGTTCGAGCTTTACGAGCAGAAGCTCATCGACTTAATCTGAAACCCGTTGTAATGATAGGTCAACATGGCTTAAGTGAGAATGTACTTATTGAGCTAGAGCAAACACTGGCACACCACGAACTGATCAAGGTTCGGGTACCGGCTCAGGATAAATCAGAAAAAAAAGAACTGAATACAGAAATCTGTGAGAAGCTCAAAGCAGACTTAATCCAGTCTATAGGCCATGTAATTGTAATATTTCGAAAAAAACCCAAAAGCCAGAAATATCTTAAGATATTAAAATCAGCCAACTCTGCTGATTAGTTTAAACAATTCAAATTTAGCGGCCCCGAGGTTTGCTTCAATCAATCTGGCGATTGTAGCACTTTCTTTAATTCAGCAACTTCCTGTTCCAGAACACTAACTCGTTGCACCAGATCTGACACGGTAACGCGCCCAGATGACTCAGAGGCCTTCGTTTCCTGCACCTCACTCTCATATAACTCAATGTCTATGGGACCAGAAAAAAGATGCATATATTCAGAGTCTTTACGTCCAGCTGTACGAGGTAACTGCACTATTAATGCCCCCCCTTCCCTCTCTATCAAACCAGTAAGAGCTTCCGTCACAACATGATTATCTGAAAAATCATGCAATCTGGCACAATGAGTTCTTAATTCACCAGGCGTTTGAGGGCCTCGCAACAAAAGCACACACACTATTGCATACTCAGCAGGATCTAATTGAAGGTCACTAAAATGCGTATTGCAAAAACGATGCTTGTATTTCTCCACGCCCCGTTTAAAATTTTCTTCATATGACACCAGGCTTTTGGCCTCCAACTCACGAACAGTATGCTGCACAACTCCTTGTGTGAGTGTCATCACCGGGCTTCGGCTGGACTTCTGATTGCAGGCATTGGTCAACGCATTAAGCGTTAGCGGATATTGATCCGGTGTAACCAGCGATTTTTCCAACAGGCAGCCAATAATACGGGTTTCATTAGCCGTTAAATTCAAATCATGCATATGAAACCCTCATTAATGTTTGTTACTCGGTAATTCCTTAAACAGCAAAACTAAATATAGTGTACATTGGTAATTTCATATTCCTTGATACCAGCTGGAGCTTCCACCACAACATCTTCTCCTACTTCCTTGCCAATTAAAGCACGCGCAATTGGGGAGCTAATAGCAATTCGGTTAAAGCTGATATCGGCCTCAATATCTCCAACCACCTGATAGGAAACTTCAGCTTCTGTTTCAACATTGATCAAGTCTACTGTGCAGCCAAAAACTACACGACCAGATTGATTAAGTTTAGTCACATCGATTATCTGTGAATTAGAGACCGCAGATTCTAATTCCTTTATTCGGCCTTCAATAAAAGCCTGCTGTTCTTTCGCAGCATGATATTCGGCATTTTCCTTCAGATCGCCATGTTCACGAGCTGTCGCAATAGCATCAATAACAGCAGGTCGTTTCACCTTTTTAAGTTCATTTAATTCAACTTTAAGTCTTTCCGCACCAGCGGCTGTCAGTGGTAATTGGTTCATCAAAAATGCCTTTCTAATTATGTGATTCTCTTAAATACAGAAGAGTAATACAACTATTATATTAAGTTAAGGTAAAACGGAAGAGATTAGATCATTCCAGAGTATTTTATAGGGAATGATCACATTATTTAATTTTAGATAATAGAATTTAACGATTAATCATGCAAACTTTGCAAACGATAGACATCTTTAATTTCCTGATGTTCCATCGCCATACAGGTAGCCAGTCCACCGGCCAAGGTAGTGGTATAGGTTATTCCATGCATTAGTGCCTCCCTACGAATTTCATAAGAATCAGCAATAGCAGGACGACCTTCAGTGGTATTGATAATGAGTGCAATCTCATCATTTTTAATCATATCTACAATATGAGGGCGGCCTTCTTTTACCTTATTCACGTGCTGACATTCAATATCAGCCTGCTTCAGCAATCGGGCAGTGCCCGCAGTAGCAACGAGTGTAAAATTATGCCTAATCAGGTTTTCAGCCAATTTAACCACCGATTTTTTATCCGGGTCTCTAACACTAACAAACGCTTTACCACCATCTGGCAGAGTGGTTCCAGAAGCTAACAAACCTTTCGCAAAAGCTTCAGCAAATGTTTTACCTATACCCATGACTTCACCGGTAGATTTCATTTCAGGCCCTAAAATTGGATCAACACCCTGAAATTTTGCAAAAGGAAAAACAGACTCCTTGACCGAAACAAAGTCTGGAACCACTTGCTCAACACAACCCTGAGACAATAATGATTGTCCCACCATGCAGCGCGCAGCTACTTTGGCTAGCGGAACATTGGTTGCTTTAGATACAAACGGCACGGTTCTGGATGCACGAGGGTTCACTTCAAGGATATAAATATCTTCACCTTTAATGGCAAACTGAGTATTCATAAGACCTATTACTTTGAGTTCTTTTGCCATCGCTTCAACCTGACGACACATTTCCTGCTGGATATCATCTGACAAGGTATAAGGCGGCAATGAACAGGCCGAATCACCCGAATGCACACCGGCCTGTTCGATATGTTCCATCAAACCACCGATAAATACATTCTCACCATCACAGATCGCATCCACATCGACTTCAACCGCATCATCCAGAAAACGATCAAGTAAAACAGGAGAGTCTTTTGTAACCTTAACGGCTTCAGTCATATAACGGTGTAGATCTTCCTGGTCATACACAATTTCCATCGCCCGACCGCCTAATACATAAGAGGGTCTCACCACCAGAGGGAAGCCCACTTCATCAGCTAAAGCAGCAGAAGACTCTACATCAAAAGTAATGCGATTCGGTGGTTGACGTAAATCCAGATCAATCAGCATTTGCTGAAAACGCTCACGATCCTCTGCCAGATCGATAGAATCAGGTGTAGTTCCAATAATTGGCACTCCAGCAGCTTCTAAAGAGCGAGCCAGATTCAGAGGAGTCTGTCCTCCAAATTGCACGATAACGCCTTTTGGTTTTTCCAGGTCGATTACTTCCATGACATCTTCAAGCGTCAATGGCTCGAAATACAAACGATCCGACGTATCATAATCGGTCGATACAGTTTCAGGGTTGCAGTTAATCATGATGGTTTCATAACCATCTTCACGCATTGCCATGGCGGCATGCACGCAGCAATAATCAAATTCTATGCCCTGACCGATGCGGTTTGGGCCGCCACCCAGCACAACAATTTTATCTCGATCAGACACATTTGCTTCGCATTCCATTTCATAGCTTGAATAGAGATAGGCCGTGGATGATGCAAATTCAGCCGCGCAGGTATCGACCCGTTTATAAACAGGGCGAACATTCAAATCTCGACGAGCTGTTGACACTTTCAGCTCATCAGTTTTCATCATAGTCGCCATTCGACGGTCTGAAAATCCTTTGCGTTTTAGCTGGAAAAATTCTTCAGCAGTAAAAGAATCGGGTGTTCGACCAATTAAAGATTGCTCAATGTTTACAATTTCTTCAATTTGCACCAGAAACCAGGGATCAATCTTCGAAAGCTCGAATAGTTTCTCTAATGAATAACCAGAACGAAATGCATCGGCCACGTACCAGATACGTTGAGCACCTGGAAGGCGCAATTCTGCACGATACAGATCTTCTTTTTGATCAGCACTTAATTCATCCTGATCGATGATTTCATCCAAACCATCTACACCCGTTTCAAGGCCACGTAATGCTTTCTGGAAAGATTCCTGAAAACTACGGCCGATAGCCATAACTTCACCTACCGATTTCATCTGAGTGCCTAAACGATCATCAGCCTGTGGAAATTTTTCAAAGGTAAATCTTGGAATTTTAGTGACTACATAATCAATCGATGGCTCGAAAGAAGCTGGTGTCGCACCGCCAGTGATATCATTCTGTAATTCATCAAGCGTATAACCAACGGCCAGTTTGGCAGCAACCTTAGCAATAGGAAAACCAGTCGCTTTAGAAGCCAAAGCTGAAGAACGTGAAACACGAGGATTCATTTCAATGATGATCATCTCGCCATTTTCAGGGTTGATGGAAAACTGAACATTCGAACCACCCGTTTCAACACCGATTTTACGCAAAACCTTCAATGAGGCATTTCGCATAATTTGATATTCTTTATCGGTCAGAGTTTGTGCGGGCGCTACCGTGATGGAGTCACCGGTATGCACGCCCATCGGGTCGAGATTTTCTATCGAGCAGATAATGATGCAGTTATCATTTTTGTCACGCACCACTTCCATTTCGTATTCTTTCCAGCCCAGGATAGATTTTTCACACAGCACTTCGCTGGTAGGTGATAAATCCAGACCGCGTTTGATAATATCTTCAAACTCTTCCTTGTTATAAGCGATACCGCCGCCGCTGCCGCCCATGGTAAAGGATGGGCGAATAATGACAGGAAAACCTATCTGAGGCTGACCTTGCCAGGCTTCTTCAAGACTGTGAGCAATATAAGATGGCGGTGTGCTCAGCCCAATTTCATCCATAGCCTGACGAAATTGATCTCGGTCTTCCGCCATATCAATCGCTTCACGACTGGCACCGATCATTTCCACATTGTATTTTTCCAGCACACCTTCGCGCACCAGATCCAGCGCACAGTTAAGCGCCGTCTGTCCACCCATGGTAGGCAGCAGAACATCAGGGCGTTCTTTTTCAATAATTTTTTCAACCACTGTCCAGTGAATAGGTTCGATATAAACCGAATCCGCTGTCGCAGGGTCTGTCATGATGGTAGCAGGATTAGAGTTAATTAAAATAACTCGATAACCTTCTTCTTTTAATGCCTTACAGGCCTGTGCACCGGAATAATCAAATTCGCAGGCCTGACCAATAACGATTGGGCCGGCTCCGATAATCAGAACACTTTTAATATCATCTCTGCGTGGCATTAGTTTGCTCCACCCTGCTTATTTTGCTCTATTAATTCAAAAAAATGATCAAACAACGGGGCTACATCGTGTGGACCGGGACTGGCTTCAGGATGTCCCTGAAAACTAAAAGCCGGCTTATCGGTTCGATGAACAGCCTGTAAAGATCCATCAAACAATGATCGATGAGTGGCTTTCAGGTTATCAGGAAGAGAGCTTTCATCCACTGCAAAACCGTGGTTCTGACTGGTAATCATCACAACTCCAGAGTCCAGATCCTGAACCGGATGGTTAGCACCATGATGACCAAACTTCATCTTTTCAGTTTTTGCACCACTGGCCAGCGACAACAACTGATGCCCAAGACAGATACCAAAAACAGGGATATCTTTTTCTAAAACTTGTTGAATGGCTTCAATCGCATAATCACAGGGTTCCGGATCACCCGGCCCATTGGACAAAAACACACCATCAGGATTCAAAGCCAGGACTTCTTCAGCAGAAGTTTGTGCAGGAACAACGGTGACTCTTGCACCACGCTCAGCCAACATACATAAAATATTCTTTTTAACGCCGTAGTCATAAGCAACAACGTGATACCTCAAATCATTTGCCTGCTGGTACCCTTCCCCTAGTGCCCAAACCGACTGTGTCCATTCGTAGGTCTCAGTAGTTGACACTTCTTTCGCGAGATCCATTCCGGACAGACCGGCAAAATCTTTTGCTGCAGCAATTGCTTTAGTTTCATCAAGATCATCGCCTGCCAAAATAGCGCCTTTTTGCGCGCCTTTTTCGCGTAACAAACGGGTTAACTGTCGTGTATCAATATCTGAAATCGCCACAAGATTATTTTTAACCAGATATTCCTGCAAAGACATTTCATTACGCCAGCTACTGGCCAGTAACGGTAAATCACGAATAATAAGACCGCTGGCATGAATCGTAGAAGCTTCTTCATCTTCCGCATTCATTCCGGTATTGCCGATATGCGGATAAGTCAGTGTGATGATTTGTCTAGCATATGAAGGATCTGTCAGAATTTCCTGATAACCGGTCATGGATGTATTAAAAACAACCTCACCAGTGGTCAGGCCTTGGGCTCCTATGGAAAGCCCTTTGAATATCGTTCCGTCTTGCAGGGCGAGTATGGCTGATACAGTCACAATTTCTCCACTATTAATAAAATCCGCGCGCACGAAAATAGGAGGTGCATTAGCTCTTCCCATAAAAAATTAAGTCGTTTGAGATAACGCTGAGAAACAGCATTTTCCTGAGGGCGTATTCTATGGCAAAACGATCTTAGGGTCTACGGCGGATCATAAGAATATGCTAATTTTGTTCATCTTTCATTTCATGTAGCTATAAACACTCGCATGTAAACTTTCCAATCTTTCAAAATTAGTCCATTTAATGGTGCTCACGGCGTACCCTACCGGCACTTCAACCATACTCGACACACGTTTCCAGAAAGTGGATAAGCGCTAAATACACATACTTGTCATGGTTGTTTTTCCACAAACTTGATTTGAGTCATACACCCTGCATGCATTCCAGACCATAGTGCACATCGTTTGGACAAGAAGGTAACGGAACAGTAGTAAATCCTGGCTTTCCAGCAAATCATAAACACAAATCATCGTATTTATGACCCTCACTTTATAAGTAGTAAGTGGAGTTTCAGGATGGAATTGACGAACTTTTCCCGGGTAGCAATTATTGGTGGTGGGCCAGCGGGTTCATTAACTGCCTATTTCATGCTTGATATTGCCAAACAGCTGGGCATTCACCTTAATCTGGATATTTACGAACCTGCACTCTATTCAGCACCTGGTCCTAAGGGCTGTAATTTTTGCGGCGGCATCGTTTCTGAAACACTGGTTCAGATGCTCGCTATGGAAGGCATTAACTTACCCCCGGATGTCGTGCAAAGGGGAATAGATTCTTATTTTCTTCACACAGAACAAGGATCGGCAAGCATTCAAACACCCCTGGATGAAATGCGTATCGCAGCATTATATCGAGGAGCAGGCCCTCTTGACTGTATCAAGCGATCCGCTGAAATCAGCTTTCAGGATAAAGTCGTTTATAAAAGTTTTGATGGTTTTTTACAGCAACTTGCCATACAAAGTGGTGCAAATGTTATTACCAAACGCGTTGCAGAAGTTATCCGTGAAGAACCATTTCCGGTAGTCGTGCCAAAAGGCGGAGAACCCCGTCGATATGACCTTGTCGTAGGAGCTGTCGGTGTCAATGGTGGAGGTATCAAACTGTTCGAAAAGACCATGCCTAATTTCAAAGCACCTCAAACGACAACAGCATTCCTCACCGAAATTTTTATGGACAGGGAAAAAGTCGATAAGTACTTCGGCAATGCCATGCATGTTTTTCTGGTAAAAATTCCACATGTTAATTTTGCTGCCATCGTACCAAAAGCTGAATATGTCAGTGTCATTTTACTTGGTAAAGGCGTAAACAAAGAGTCAGCAAAAGCATTTTTAAGCCACCCCGATGTCAAAAAATGTTTCCCCGATGATATAGACCTATCCCCTAAATCCTGTCAATGCCATCCTAAGGTCAATATTGGATTAGCATCTCCGGTATTTCAGGATCGCATAGTTATGGTTGGTGATGCAGGCGTTAGCCGCTTATTTAAAGACGGGTTAGGCGCAGCCTATATCACCTCTAAAGCCTGTGCAACGACGGCCATGATTCACGGGGTATCAAAACAGGATTTCAAGCAATTCTATTTACCAGCCTGTAAAAAGCTGGATGTAGACAACAAGCTTGGCAAAATGGTATTTCTGACTGTCGATCTTTTTAAATGGATACCCATTCTCTCCAAAGGCATGTTAAGAATGGTACAACGGGAGCAGCAACCGAATGTTAGCGATAAAGATATGTCGATGGTGTTGTGGGATACTTTTACCGGTTCCAATACCTACCGCTCTATCGTCAAACGATGTCTTAATCCATTTTTTCTAACTCGCCTGTTTTGGGAAAGCTTTAAATCATTACTGAGCCGGAAGTCAGAAGCCAAAATTATTGACTATACTGCTACGGAAGAAAAGTCATGAGACAAAACAGACTTGGGCATTTATATCATGATGGCGATGTTATTTTTCATAAAGGTGACCAGGGCAACAGCATGTTCCTGATCCAGAAAGGGACTATCGAGATTATCATTGATGAAACCAGTGACAGCCCTATCAACACGCTTTCTGACGGTGATTTTTTTGGAGAAATGAGTCTTTTTACTGGCAACCCCAGATCTGCAACTGTGCGTTCAAAAGGGGAAAGTTATGTACTCACCATCGATGAGTTAGCATTCATGCTCCGAATTAAAGAAGACCCGATGTTAGCATTTAGAATATTAGACAAACTGTACGCACGGATTCATTCTCTGAATATAGAAAGCATCCCAGCAAAGCCAGTTGAGGCATAAACTAATGAGCTCATCATCTAAAGATTGTAATACGGTAAAAAAATACCATCATGGCCAGGTTATTCTGCCACAGGGGTTTTCTGGCCAGGCCATGGGCTTGGTAGAAAAAGGTCGGGTAGAAATTTTTCAAAAAAATGAAGACGGAGAAGATACCGCATTAAAAATGCTAAACACCAACGATATGTTTGGTATTGGTTCGCTATTTGGAGAACTGGAACGTCAAACAGGTGTTCGCTCTATTAATAAATCGATTGTCACTATTATGGATAGAAGAGATTTTATTCGTAGAATTCATAAAAATCCCCAGGTTGCTTTCGATGTTTTAAAATCACTATGTCTGCGCATTAAAGATATGAGTGAAGAGGTACATGATCAGAGACAAGAGCTTAAAAATAAAGCTCAGGAGTCGAAGTAACATTTTTTGGCAATCCACTATCGGCGTATTGTTCCGACCAAAGGCTTTCTTTTCACAATTAAAGCAAGGAAACCATTTCAGGTTAACCATTCTGTTACAGCTAATTCGCTGGACAGCCATGTGCTGTGTGACGATGCCTCATTTTTACCTTAAAAATCCTCCTTCACTTTTCCCCGTTCCATTTGGCATTGAATTACAGCAGTACCGGTTTTTCGAAATTTTTGCCTACTTCCCTTACGGGTTGTTCATAATTGTAGTCATAACCAACATGACCTGGTTATATGTTAAAAAATATACACCTCAGTCCATCTCAATTTCTAAAGTATGGGAAGTGATCGCAATTGCATATTTTGCCCCCTGGTTACCAACACTGGTACTGGATAATTTCCTGTTAACTTATGATCTGGCCATTCCATTTATCATCGTGCCACTACATTTTGCAGTAGTCGGAATTGAATCAGCTCTTGTAGCCATAGGTTTACAACAGGTATTTAACATGCCCGCCAACAAAGCATGGTTAATAGGCCTGGGGGGAGGATTCATATTTCTTGCTCTGGCTGGAATTGTTGTTCGTTAAAACTAAATCCAAAAACCATTTATCTGAATTTATTCAGATTAATTCAACCTTACAAATTGTTACAAAGCACTCTTCCTTTAATTGTATAATGCCGCGTTCCACAGGCTTGAGCCTGTTTATAGCTCACAATCTTTCAGGTAAGCAGACATGACCGCACATATTCTCAATAAGAAAAAAATCCTCTGGATATTGCCCCCGATTATCCTGGGCATAGTCTTTATGGGCATTCTGAAAAGTGGCAAGCAACCTCCACAGTTATCTGAAACGGGTGAACCCGTTCGAGTCGTTAGAACCCTGCAAATTCAAAAATTGGATTTCACGCCCATTGCTACCGGTTATGGAGTGGTGCAACCAGCTCAAATCTGGAAATCAATAGCCCAGGTTTCAGGGCGAATTATTTCCATGCACCCTCGCCTGAAAGACGGTGAAATTATAACCAAAGGTGATGTTTTATTTCATATTGATCCCGTTGATTATGAACTCAACCTGGCACAGGCCGAAACTCAACTGGCCGAACTGGATGTACAGTTATCCAACACTAAAACATCTCTAAAAATTGAACAAAGAAACCTGGCACTAGCAACCAAAGAACAACAGCGACTCCAAAAACTGGTTAAAAAAGGCGGCGTATCTCAAAGCAGTGCCGATGCAGCTGAACGTACTATGCTGGGCTCAACTTCCCAGGTTCAGAATCTGAAGAATTCTTTATCCCTGATACCTTCTCAACGAAAATTGCAATTGGCTAAAGTCACTCAGGCTCAACGTGATCTGGAGAACACTCATATCAAAGCACCTTTTAATATGCGTGTAGCATCACTGGCCATTGAATCTGATCAGTATGTCAGCAAGGGTCAGCAACTATTCTCTGGAGACTCGGTAGACAAGGTTGAAATCATTGCCCAGGTATCAATGTCATCACTGAAGAATCTGTTCTTTGGTCAGCCAGATACCCCCAAAGACATTCAGACACTGTCACAAAATATTTCTACAATTACCGGTTTCAATCCGACTGTAAACCTGGATATGGGTAACGAACAGGTTGCAAGCTGGCAGGGGAAATTTTTACGTTTTACCGACAATGTTGACAGCCAGACTCGCACCATGGGGGTCGTTATAGAAGTTGAAAGTCCGTTACAGAAAATTATTCCAGGTAAACGTCCACCACTGTCCAAAGGCATGTTCGTTGAAGTTTCCATCGCCGGATACCCTCAATCAAACAGTATCGTCATTCCACGTTCATCCGTGCGTAATGGCAGTACCTATGTCATGAATAAAGAAAACAGACTTGAAGTTCGTACTGTTCAGAAACTGTATGATCAAAAAAATCAGAGCATCATTGCAAAAGGTCTGGAGGATGGGGACTTACTGGTATTAACCGATTTGATCCCAGCCGTGAATGGCATGTTATTAAAATCAGTAAGTTCAGCTGACAATAACCTTTCCAGCGGAGAGTAAGACCATGATTAAGTGGTATACCCAACACCCTACCGCCGCCAACTTGACGATGCTGGTGGTCATCATTCTAGGATTGATCAGCCTGCCAAACCTGCAACGAGAAACATTCCCACGCATTAGCAACGACAAGGTCAGTATCCAGGTAATGTATCCCGGCTCCACCGCTGAAAATGTCGAAGATGCAATCTGCCGACGCCTTGAAGACAGCCTTGAAAGTATTTCCGATCTGGATGAAATGATTTGCGAAGCCTCTGAAGGATTTGGCAAAGCCACTGCGGTGATGCTAGAAGGCAGTAAAATGGAACGTTTTCTGGATGATGTTAATGCAGCTGTCGATGCCATCAATGATTTCCCTGATCAGGCTGAATCCCCTATCGTTGAAGAACTCGGACGCACCGATGCTGTTATCTCAGTAGCCATCACCGGCCCGGAAAATCCGGTCATTCTTAAAGCTTATGCTGAAGACGTGAAACTACGTTTGCTGGCCACGGCTGAAATTGCCAACGTCGATATTGACGGATTCTCAGATCATCAAATCCGTGTCGAAATTCCCGCTGCTCGATTACGACAATACGGTCTTTCTCTGGCCGATATTGCCGGCATCATGCAAAGCCAGAGTGTCAGCACTCCTGCCGGTCGTCTGGAAAGTGATCAGGAAGATATCCTGTTACGTTTCGATGACCAAAGAAAAACTGTCAATCAGGTGGGCAACCTTGTAGTTATTTCAGGTAAAACTGGTGCTGCCATACGTTTACACGATATAGCTTCTATCACTGACCGCTTTGATCGTGATGAAACCCGAATCCTGTTTAATGGTGAACGAGCTGCCATTTTGAATATCACAAAGACTCAGACCCAGGATATTCTTAAATCCTTAAACGATGTCAAAACCTTTATTGAACAGGAAAATAAACTGGCTTCCAGCGGCATCAAACTGACATTAACTCAGGATAGGGCTTCCGTTGTTCAGGATCGTCTCGACATGATTTTAAGCAATGGCGTGCAGGGTTTACTGGCTGTATTTGCGATACTCTGGCTATTTTTCAGTTTTCGTTATAGCTTCTGGGTCACCATGGGTTTGCCTATCTCTTTTCTGGGCGCCATGTTCGTAATCCCTCTTGCTGGTATGACCATAAACATGATCACTCTGGTCGGCCTACTGATCGGTGTCGGTCTGTTGATGGATGATGCCATTGTTATTGCTGAAAATATTGCTGCTCGACTGGAAAAAGGTGAACGAGCCATGCACGCCGCTATGGCAGGTGTAACTCAGGTTTTACCCGGCATACTTTCTTCTTTCACAACAACTCTACTGGTATTCGGTTCACTGGCATTCATCACCGGTGAAATTGGTCAGATATTACGTGTCATGCCAATCGTATTAATCATAGTATTAACAGTGAGCCTGATCGAAGCCTTTCTAGTTCTGCCTTATCACCTCGGTCATAGCCTGAAGGGTATGGAAAATAGAAAACCTTCCCGCTTTCGTGCAGGATTTGAACATGGTTTTGATACCTTTAGGGATAAAATGTTCGTACCTGTACTGGATAAAGCTGTTTCCTATCGCTACATGACGCTGGGTATCGTCATCATGTTAATCATCGCTGCCATCGCTTTACCGGTATCAGGAAAGTTAAAGTTTGTTGGCTTTCCGCCCACCGATGGAGACATTATCGAAGCACGATTATTACTACCTCAAGGAACACCTCTTTCACTCACTGAATCGATAGTAAACCGCATTCAACAAGCAGCAAAAGATATCAATAAGGAACTGGCTCCTAAACAGCCAGGTCAACAGAATCTAGTCAATAACATCACCATTGTTTATGGACAAAATCCTGATGCTTATGAATCAGGCCCGCACGTTGCCCGAATTATTGTTGACCTGCTCAGCGCCGAAGTCAGAAACACCAGTATTGATGAATTTCGTGCTGCCTGGCGTAAGGAAACCGGTGAGCTTGCCGATGTTATATCCCTTAAATACACCGAGCCCGCTATTGGACCCGGCGGCCGTGCAATCGAAGTCCGATTGAAGGGCGATGATTTAAATGAATTAAAACGAGCCTCTCATGATATGCAAAACTGGTTTAACGGGTATGCAGGTGTCATGGATGTCAGCGATGATTTACGCCCGGGAAAACGAGAGTTACGCGTTCGACTGAAAGAGTCAGCCGGTGTGCTGGGCATTAATGCCAACATGGTTTCAAGCCAGATCAGAGCGGGCTTTCAGGGTATTCAAATTGATGAATTTCCAGTTGGCGCTGAAACCTATGAAGTTGACCTTCGTCTGGCAGCCTCTGATCGTTTATCAGCTGATGATCTGGAACAGTTAACCATAACCGGACCCAATGGCAGCCAGATACCATTACCCAATGTAGCCACTATCGAAGAAGTTCGAGGCTGGGCACGAATTAATCGCGTAGATCGTAAACGCACAATTACTGTTTATGGAGACGTACAACGAGAAATCGCAAATTCACAGGAATTACTCGGACTGGCCGCTAAGGATATTAATATCAAGATTCAGGAAAAATACCCGAGTGTAAATATTGATACCCAGGGTGAAAGTCAAAACTCAGCCAAAACCGGTAAATCAATCGTCAGAAATGTTGCTCTCGGCATGATCGGTGTTTATATTTTACTGGCCTTACAATTCCGTGGTTATGCTGCACCCCTCACGGTCATGGTAGTCATCCCAACCGCTTTAATCGGTGTAATGTTTGGTCATTTTGCACTCGGACTGGACTTAACCATGCCCAGTATTATCGGCATGGCCTCACTGTTTGGTGTGGTGGTGAATGACTCGATCCTGCTGGTGGTGTTTATTCGAGAAGCACGGGATAAAGGGGTTGAAACTTATCAGGCAGCCAAGGAAGCCGGTCGTGCAAGATTCCGCCCTATTCTGCTCACATCCATCACAACTATTGCTGGCTTAACCCCGTTGCTTACAGAAACTAGCTTACAGGCACAGATTCTGATTCCGATGGCAGCAGCACTGGCATTCGGACTCACTTCAGCAACCCTGACGGCATTATTCCTGGTGCCATCTTTGTACTGCATACTGGATGATTTTGATTTACTGGGACAGTTGCACGCAGAAGAAGAGGAGGAGTAAACCACTCTTGAGTTACTCCCTTGAAAGACTTACCGTTGCTTCGTAGGGTGCGCCGTGCGCACCATTGGTGCTGGCACTGAAATTTAATGGTGCGCGCGGCGCACCCTACCCACAAACTTAATTATTTCTGGTACAGAAAATGCCCGTTGCCATAACTTTCCCCGTTATTGGGAATAAACATGGCTTTGCATAAACTGAAATACTTATTCCAGCTCTCCACTTCTTCGATGGATAAATATTGAGGATAGAGTCGATCTATTGAATCCCAGAAACGTTTATGCCATTCATCCAGCGTTTTCCAGTAATTCATTCCATTCACAAACCAGCTTTTTTTGAATGTTAAATGGGTATTATGTCTCTGTGGCTCACTAAACGGCCAGATATGAGCACCCGGATAATACTCTCCCATTAAAGAGTCTTCTGCATTTAAAAAAGCAGGAAGAACATCAATAGAAACTATGCAGTGATGCAGACTTAAACCTCCGGGTTTCAATAATAGAGATAAGTTTTTCTGCAATAAATCGATGTTACTGACATGTTCCAGAAATCCGACAGATATTACCCGGTCAAAAGAACCTGCTTCAATATCAAGAGATTCTACTTCATTAAAATATGCCTGGATTAACCTGAAACGTGAACGGTCAAAATTATTTTCAGGGTTCATTAATTCATTTCTAATATGCTTAGTCTGTACATCACTCGGGTTAATGGCTGTAACGGTAATATTGGGATAAGTCTCAAGCAGATATTTTGATAAACCACCAAACCCACAACCCAGGTCGACTATCGACTGCCCATCCTGAATATCAGCTCGTTCGATAAGTAATTTATATTTATTGATCTGGGCCTGTTCCAGTGATATATCTTCCAGCTGATGCTGCGCCTGATCCACACCAAAATAACCCATCGTATAAGCCAGGTATTCCCTGTCGAGAAAAGCTCGATAAACCTGATATTCCTCATCATAATGACTTACTGAGATTGGTCGGGTTTCCTTTTTTGATATATCTCCTTCAAAGGAGTTTAAGCCATAATCTTCTGCAAAATTTTGATTGTCTTTCCAGCGTTTATACTCTCGGTCAAAATATCGTTCTAAGTGTTTTTCAAAGACCTTTAATTCGGCAGAGCCATATCCATGAATTCCGCAACTAGCCAATTGTTGAGTTATATTCATTCGCCAGATTTAACTCATGTAGAGTACTTTTTTAAAGCGACTACTGCATTTAAGCCACCAAAAGCAAATGCATTAGACAATGCATTACTTATCGTCTGCTGACGTGCCTGATTAGGCACATAGTCAAGATCACATAATTCATCTGCCTCAGTAAAGTTAGCGGTAGGAGGAATAATTCCATGGTGGATAGATAGCGTAGTTGCTACCAGCTCTAAGGCACTCGATGCACCCAGTGCATGACCATGCATTGACTTGGTTGAAGAAATAGCAAGCTGTCGGGCATGACCTTGAAATAGCTGGTTAATAGCTTCTGTTTCGGCAATATCATTAGCCAATGTTGCCGTTCCGTGAGCATTGATATAATCAACCTCATTAACATTTAAGGCGGCATGAAGTAATGCTTTATCCATAGCTCTAATAATTCCAGAAACATTGGGACGTGTAATATGATGCGCATCAGAAGTCATACCACAACCCGCCAATTCAGCATAAATACGGGCTCCTCTGGCTTTTGCATGTTCTTCTGTTTCCAGTAATAACATGCCGGAACCTTCTCCTAACACCATGCCACTACGGTCTTTACTAAAGGGACGACAGGTATCATTCGACACCACCCTGAGTGCATCCCATGATTTTAATAAACCATAGGTAAACGGTGCATCGGAGGCTCCGACCAATGCTACATCCACCAGTCCGGACTTAATCATGCTGATACCCTGAATAATGGCATGAGAACCAGAGGCGCAGGCACTGGAAAGCACATAGGCAGGTCCTTTAATCCCGAGATGCAAACTGACCATACTGGCAGCAGCACTAGGCATGCCTCTGGGAATAGTTAAAGGGTGTACTCGAGAACTATTTTGCCGGTAGAGTTTCTCATAAGTAACTTCATCGGTATGCTTTCCACCACAGCCACTGCCAATAATTACAGCTGCATCGGTAAGTGCCTGATCTCCACAACTCAATCCTGCATCTTCTACTGCTTCCCGGGCTGCAACCACGGCTAACTGGGAAAAACGATCAAGCAAAGAGAGTTCATCTGAAGAAAAATAGTTATCTGACTGAAACTCAGGTAATACAGCCCCAACGGAGATTTTTACACCATCATAAGCCGGATCTAAAGGTTTAATGGCTGACCGGCCTTCCACTATTGCATTCCAGAAAGAGGGTACGTTTAAGCCTAAAGCTGAAACTGATCCCAGCCCGGTAATCATGACACGACGATTCATGCTTTTAATATAAATTAGCAGTTAGTGCCGAATATCATCTAATTTTTGCACAATATCATTTACGGTCACAATGGAAGGAATAAGTTCATTGGGTATTTCTACATCAAAAACTTCTTCAAGTTCAAATAACACTGAAATTGCCTTTAAAGAATCAATGCCAAGCTCTTTCAGTTTAGTATCTGGTTTCACGTCTTCAATATCACAATGAGCTACTTTGGCAATGGTTACGGCTATTTTTTCTAACATAATATAAATATTCTAGAGCTGAGGTTAAACAGCCCACGTTTAAAGTCAGGCCATAAATTAAAAAATGTACTCCCTAATCTATTATTTCCAGGGTAAATTATTTACCAGTACTACTTATAGCAAAGATAAATAGTTCTGCCATTAATTTTATAAAATAAATATCTTCTCTATATAAATATTAAATTTAATTTTTATTATATATATCAATTAGTTTGAGTATCTTCTTAATTTAAGTTATAAAGTATTTCTCGTAACTAATTTTATATTTTTAATAACATTACCTTTACCCACAAAAGTTTAGTAAAACCGGCGAATGCAAACAAAAGATAAACTTTCAGCAGCATGGTCTAGTAGTAAAAATGTTGATCAAAACCAGAAACTGGCAAGCTATACCCAGTTCACCACAAGATATGACTCAGAAACCGGTTCTATCTGGTGCTGGATGCAGCCTGAACCTCGCCCCTGCATCAATACGACTCTTATCGATGAACTTTCTCAACTTCAACAACAACTCATCGATACCTACAAATCACCCCACAAAGATGCAATCTGGTCATTCCAGCATCTGATACTGGCATCAAAAACACCTGGAATTTATAATCTGGGTGGTGATTTAGAGTTATTCATGGAATGCATTGTTAATAAGCATGAAGAACAACTAAGACAATATGCGCATAAATGCATAAATTTAGCGTATCGAAATATTACCAACCTAGATCTATCAATTTCTATGATTGCACTGGTGCAGGGACAGGCTTTAGGCGGTGGGTTTGAAACAGCACTTTCCTGCGATACCATTATTGCAGAGCGCAGCTCTCAAATGGGTTTTCCTGAAATAATGTTTAACATGTTTCCAGGTATGGGAGCCTATCACTTACTGGCTCGAAAAATTGGTTCATCAAATGCAGAGCGTATTATTTTAAGCGGAGAAACCTATAGCGCAGGTCAACTCTATGAAATGGGCATTATCGATATTCTTGCAGAAGATGGTAAAGGCGTGCAGGTCACCGAGGACTACATGAAAAGCCATAACCAGTCACACAATACTATTCGTAATATTAAAAAAATTCGCCAGGTTATTCACCCGATAACACGTCAAAGTTTATATGATGTGGTTGACCTATGGGTGACAGCAGCTATGAACATGACCCGGAAAGACTTATCTAAAATGCAGCGCCTGCTACATTTACAAAAAGATTTCAAAGACAGTAAAACTATCAGGAAAGACGATAATATATTAATTCCTAGACGAGGCGAATGGCGTAAAATTAAAGAGGTAAAGTTTCCTTTAACGACTCACCTGGGCGATAATGTGCTGCACAACAGAAGAAAGAATGACAGCAGAAGACGAGCCTGATACTCACCTCAGCAAAACCTGCTACCCCCCAATTTCCAACTCCACAACATTTTACTATGCCTTACCAGCTAAAGAAACTGGTCGTCAACGATAAACACGAGGACTTTATCGTCAGTATTTTTATAACCAGGCTAATAAAATAATCTATCAGCCTGGTATATTCTTATACCTTACAAGTCATATCCTGACCGCAACACATGGGCGACTTGATCATGCCATGGCCATCGGGGCAGGTAGACACATGCACAGTTTCACCATCATCAGTAGTAATAGTGCTATGCTCAAGCTCTTTATCACAGGTTCCACAGGTCATCGTCCCGACACTCATACCACACACTTCACACTTATAAGCTGACATTTTATTCTCCAGTTAATTATAATATTTGGACTTAACAGATTAGTTAAGCTGCTCGACATAATACCTGAATAAACTGGCAAAAAAATCAGTAAATCCTCAGTTGTTCATAATAATGAAAAATAGATTAATGCGAAATCACCTTATGCTCCGGTATACTTTTTACATAAAAACCATAAGTTTTTTGAGTTTTGAGTAATTCGACACATTTCTAATTTATTAATCACTTAAAATAATCACATTCAAAATTCATTTACGAGTAGTAACAATGGGTAAAAATATAACTTTTATTGGCATGGATGATGACGATGACAAAACCATCTTTCAAACAGAAGAAGATAGAACAGGAAATTGCAGGGCTTACAGATGATGACACCACTGAAGTAGAGATCACTAACCAGTTATCAGCCCCCAGCAAACCTTATTGGCAACAGGTTTTTGGCTAAACAATCAGGTCGATTTATAAATTACAGTGACAGGTTTATACTCACCACAATTGATTGAGAAACCCGTGACCCCCATAAAATGTCAAGCATCAAATCTGCCCTGATAATATTAACCACATTACTCAGTATGTCTTTCATCTGGGCACTGGTAACCCCCGAAATTGAACCTGACCAATTATCAGAAATTTTAGCTCAACAAAAAAAATTAGTAAGATCGAACAATGCCTTATTAAATCGCATTGAAACTCTCGAAAATAGCCTGGCTGAACTACAATCAATTCGACAACAACATGAGCTGCAACTCAGCGAGCTTGAACAACAAATACCCACTTCAGTACTTCATCCAGACATGGCTTCTATTGAAGCAGAAGAAAAACAGCCAGAAGCAGTTATAAGGACTACTAAACCCCCGACCTTGCAGGAAAAACTGGTCACTGCCAACATCCAGCTGGACACTATCCAAAGAATAAAACAGCGAGTTGGAGAGAATCGACTAGCACGCCTTCAGTTACGCGATCAGGCAATTCGTGAAGACTGGATTGACAGCCCAGAATATATTGAAAAAGAGCAGCAATTACCCTCACCAACAGGGGGGCTAAGAGAAGAATTCGGTGATCAGGTTTATGACCAGTATCTATACGCTTCAGGCAGGCCAAACCGAATTATAGTGCGCGAAGTTTTTAGTGGATCAGCAGCCGAAGAAGCAGGCATTGAAGCGAGAGACATCATCCTCAGTTATGCATCGAAACTCATCTTTACAATGAACGAACTTCAGCAGGCCACTACCGAAGGCAATTCTGGAGAACCAGTATTAATAGAAATACTTCGGGATGAATTACCTTTCACGACCAGTGCACCTCGTGGTCCACTCGGAATATCAATGACAATATCAAGAAAAAAACCCGAGTAGTCACACGCGATCTCAAGCCTTAACGAGGTTTTCCATAGCTATACCATAACCTGCTGGGGGCATCGATTTTTTCACGTTCAATCCACAACAAGTGCAAATTTCCCTGATTATCCAGAGCGATGGATGCATGCGATTGCTCTCCTTTACCCGAGGCTGGTTTGGGTGAAAAATCTATACTCCATTCATCATCTTCATTGTATGAACTAATCCAGATATCTGAATTGCCCTGCCGGTAATCATCCCAGGCAACTGCAAAGTTACCCGCATTATTACCGGCTGTGGCAGGGTTATAATGAGGTAAAGTATCACCTTGTTTACTATGCACTTTTTCATTTGGTCCAAATGAATCATCACTTCCAAGCGCAGCAAAAATCCCATAACCGGTACCACCTCGCCTTTTATCCATCCACGCTGCCACAAGTTCATCTTCAGCATATGCACTCATTGAAACACGGGTAACCCCACTGCCTTTATCATATTTATTTCGATTGGAAAAAAATTCATTCAAATACTGAGACTCTGAAAATGAGCTTCCATTATCTACAGAATAACTATATTTCAACCGGGTATGTCCAGACTGGCGATCTTCCCAGGCAACCATTAACCCGACATCATTCACAGCAATCGTTGGAAAAAGAACAGGTGTATCCAGCTCTACTGGTTCGACACGACTCTTAGAAGTCACCACCAATAAACCAGTTGAATCAAGATCCAGTCGTGCAACCCATAAACTCCAGCTTCTTCCACGCTGTTCACGCCAGACAGCAAAACTATTATGCCCTGTTGTAGCCAAACTAACCTGGCTAGCAGTATCGGTTGATAGCCTGGAAGTCATTGATAAACGTTGGCCAGACAAAGAACGAACATACACAGAACCATCCTGTTCCCAGGCTAAAATAAATTGAGAGCCCGTTAAGGCTGCTATCGCAGGTTCATAGGCTTCAAGCCCTGTACTAACCTGTAATTTTTTAGAAAAAACATGATCTCCAGTTTTCTTTGAAGTCACATATATCTGAGGATCTTTACTATGGTCATCTTCCCAGCTCACCGCTATCGAATCACCTGAAACAGCTATATGTTTACGCCCTGCTCCTTCCAGATGATGAAATACACCCTTAACAGGTTTAGCCGTAACCGCTATCTTTTGCTCAAAACTCCAAACATCAGAAGCCAGTAGAGGATGCGTAAAAAAGCAAAGGCATAAGCCAACTATTAATCGATTCATTTTGTAGCCAGATACTCTTTTAATTTAGACGTTTTATAATGACCATCAAGCACAAACTCATTGAATAAACCCATTTGTTTTATACTTTGAAAGCCTGCCCGTTTAAACAGCGGTTTTTGATCACCTGAAAAATAGATAAACGTGGGGGTGCCAAGAATACGATTGCGCGAAGCAAATTGCATTTCAGTCGTTCTTTCTCCATTTGGCAGGCGAATTCGATTTCCACTTTCAGTATCCACATAAGCCAGAACAAATTTTTCTGCAAACTCATCATTAAGTGCCGCATCACTAAAAACTTCTTTATGCATTTTGCGACAGGTAGTACAACCATAACGCCCGAAATACAAAAACATTGGCTTCTGTTCTTCAGAGGACTGCTTCATCGCTTTAGTTAAGGACAGGAATTGATACCCTTCAGGAGGAGCAGCCAGTGAAGCCTCTGAAAAAATACTTAACAATAGTAAAAGAGAACTGATGTAGTAAAGCATTCTCGAAACCATAATAACTCCAGACAGGTAAAACAAACGAACTAAAAAACTTACGCCTGTTATTCATGAAGGTCAACCCTGAACCAGACTTAATGAACACTATCTTTCCTTTCCAAAACCCACCCAAAATAATTTATTGACAACTATAAATAAAGCGGCGAGTATCTGGTCATGAATTATCAAATCATATCGATCCGAGGAAATATTAAACTGCGCAAGAATTATCCTGTGTGGCAGACCTGTTTGCGGCTGAAATCTGATGATTGATATTTAAATTCAAAACAGAATTCTTAAAAGGCCGCTCACATCAAGCGGCCTTTTTTTTGCACAAGGAAGTGCTTATACCCGATGGGCAGGGATAGCCCAAAGAGGGTGCTTTGATCATGGATATGCTTATACCCGATGGGCAGCAGAAATGGTGCGCACGGCGCACCCTACGATATTGTTAATATATAGAGGAGAAAAAAGTGTCTATTACAGCGGCTTACCTGACCGTAATAATAATCTGGAGTACCACTCCACTTGCTATTCAATGGAGTAGCGCAGGGGTGGGTTATGAGTTTGGAGTGGCTTTACGAATGGTTATTGGCCTGTCCGTTTTATTATTGATCGTGAAACTATGGCGTCAGCCCTTGCCCTGGGATAAACACA
>JABHSO010000032.1 GCA_018669845.1 Gammaproteobacteria bacterium
GGAGGAGTTTGTACTGGATGCAGATGTCATTGAAGATATTTTTAATAACCCCGACCCAAAGAAAACAAAACAGCTAGAAAAAATACTGGTCATGCGATTTAAAAAGCATGGCGATTTACCTGTATTTAAGTCGTTAAGTGATCGACTGGAAGCGTTACGCGATAAAGCAGAAAAAGGGTTGATTACCTCAATCGAGTTCGTCAAAGAACTCTGCAAAATTGCCAAAGAAACATTACAGGCTGAAAAGGATCTGGAAGATGAACTCCAGGAAAAAACTCCAAAAGCAGCTCTTACTGAATTATTCCTGGAGTTGAAAACAGATCAAACTCCTGCCGTAGTTGAGCGCATAGTGGCTGATATAGATGCCATTGTTCGAGTAGTACGTTTCCCTGGCTGGCAGAACACAACAGGTGGTGAACGTGAAGTTCAAAAGTCATTACGAAAAGCATTACTTAAGTACAAGCTGCATACCGATCAAATGTTGTTTGAGCGGGCTTATGCTTATATTAAGGAATATTACTAATTTAGATGAACGTTTAAGTCTAATATTTGGAAATTTTATTAATGAAAAATAAATCCAGCTCAATAAATGATAGGAATATTCAACTCGGTCCTGGGTTAGCTGCTATTCCTGAAAGATTATTATTACAGCATGCGCGTGGTGAAGTTTTGTTTATTGTTGGAGCTGGGGCGTCTAAGCAAGCGAATGTGCCTGATTTCAGGGGATTGGTTCTCAAGGTTTATGAAGAAGTTGATGTAAAAGTTCACAGTATATTGGAAGGGATTCCTGGTGATGCTTGCACTAAATGCTTTATTGATACTTCAGACCTAAAACCAGAGCAATCTGCTGAGGTTAATAGATTTGTTTTAGGCGAATATGATGTCGTTTTAGGAATGTTGGAAAGACGATTTGATGGTGAACCTGCAATATCAATTAAGGTGCGAAACACAGTCGAGAATGTGTTAAAAAATTCAGCTAAAAAATCTGCTGAAATACATAGGTCTTTAATGAAACTAGCAGATCGAGGTCCAGTTTTAACAATTGCTACTACTAACTTTGAACAGCTATTAGAGAAGTCTGTCAGGGGTGCTTTGTCTAAGTTTGGATCTTATTCTTTAGATGCTATACCGAGACCGACTCGAAGAAATGACTTTTGTGGTGTTTTACATATACATGGTGCTTTTGATGACAGGAATCAACAGTCAGGAAATTACCTGTTAACTGATCGTGATTTTGGGGAGTATTACTTGAGACGTAGGACCGTACCTGACTTCATATATGATGCTGCTCGGTTATATAATTTAGTACTTGTTGGTTATAGTGCTAATGATCCACCTATGAAGTATCTATTAAATGCAGTAGCGGCAGATGGGACACGTTTTGAGGATTTAAAGGAAAGATATGCTTTTGTAGGAGTTCATTCATCAGATCCGGTGCTTGTTGAAGATTGGAAAGGAAGGGGGATTACTCCTATTACTTATGATAGCGCAGGTAATCATTCCAAACTAACAAAAACATTATCATTATGGTCGATTATTTCTCCTATAAATGCAGGGTCAAAAAAAGTAGATTCTGAAATAAACAGAATCATAAAAACTAATCGGGTTGACTCGTTAGACTCGGATAAAGATCTGTTTGACCACTTTGTTCGTCGTGGTGATATAAATGAAAAAAACAGAATTACAGAAATGATCAGAGATAAAAAAGCTGATTTAGGATGGTTTAATGCAATTATTGATGTATTAAGTGAAAAGGATAAAAATTAGATGGATTTATTGAGCCAAAATTTTGATGAAAGAAATAGAAATGTATTAAAGATAACAACAACATTTTTTTCTACACGACTAGAGGAGAAGAAATCTTTTGATTGGGCGTTAGGCTTAAGTCTAAATGATATTGCTCAAAAGACTGCAATATTAAGACTGTTGGATTTAAATGCCGATAAAATTGGTGAACCATGGCTAACTGCCTGGCGATTAATAGAGGAAGAATGGAGTAAAAAAGTTGATAATCAAGATAGGTCTTTAGATAGGCATGTACTACATCGAAGGTTAAGAAAAGGAGAAAAAACCGGTAGTCTAGTTAAACAAATAATCGAACTCGTTTCCCCAAAAATAAAAATAAAAAAACATTCAAAGTTAGATAATTACTTTAAAACGCCACCTAAAAAAATAAGGACCATTGATGATATTTTTAGTGCTTCATTAGACAGTTGTGAGCCATTTGATCCTAACGGTTTCTTATCGAATAATATTGATGATATTGAATTTCTATCCTCATTGGCTTCAAAGTTGGAAAGCTCAATATTTGATGGAATCGATATTGCTAGAAGAATTTACTCAAATAAGTGGGTTTTAAAAAATAGGCTGGAAGATATTCGCCGTGTTTATTTTGTTCCAAAATCTGATCTCGGTGAAGAAAGGTTAGAACCAGATCGATATAAACGAGGCTTTGCACCGGCTGTTAAATTACTACACGAGGTTGTCTTCAGATTATACGGTATTGACTCTGACGCAGCCAAAATTTTTATTACTAGGTGGAGAGATTCAGATTACGCTATTTTTTTTCGTTTATGGGCGTCTTTATCAAAGAAGGAAGGAATAACATCTAGTGAAGATGTGGGTAAATTTTTAATCGCAATATCAGACGAAAAGTTTTGGAAGGTGACTCAATATCCTGAAATTGCCGAATTAAGAGTATGTAGATTTTCTGATTTAACTAATGATCACAAAATAATGATAGGTAATCGAATTTTAAAGACACCACCATATCGATTTTGGCCAAGAAAAACAGGTAAAGAAAGAATTCAAGGCTTTCGAATTTATTCCAGCCTCCGTGAATTAAAGAGACTTGAAATTGGTGGTTGGCCATTAGAAGGAAGGTATTTAAAATGGTTTGAAAAAAATATTAACCAGTATGAAGAAATTCAGGAAATGGATAAAATTGATTTCGGTTTTATTGGTCAATCTAAGGCACAAGTTATTCCTGCAAATCCTGATACTAAATATGATTCTTTAAAAAATGATGCTCGTTTGAACGCTTTAAATAGTGCGCTAAATTCTAGTTCCCGCAACTGGGACGATGATCCTGCTGAAAGAGCAACTGATTGGATTAGAATCTATGAAAATCAAGTGAAAGTAATTCAAGATTTTAAAGAAAGTAGTGATCATGGGTATAACTACACCACATTATGGGAGTCTTTACTTATGGCTCATTCTTTAAATGTAGATAGAAATAAAAGTCAACCTAATTTAGAGGGTGTAGATGAAATAAGAGTTCTAATTTCCATTCTAGACTCATTTCCTGAAGATAAGCTTAAAGACTGTGTTAATGGTGCTACTCGCTGGGTACAGTCTTGGTATCATGTTTTCAAAGATACTTTCACTAAAAAGACTAAAACGGATTTTTATAAATTATGGATCAAATTTTGGCCAGTTTCGATTGAAGTAACAGATAAGGAATATAAAGGAGATAGTGAAGAAGTTGATACCCCAATCGAAGAAATTATTGGGGAAGAAAAAGCTGATAGAGTTGATACTTTGAATACACCAGTAGGAAGAATGGTCTATTTATTTATGGAGATGTGCCCAAACTTAGATAAGAATAAATTACCTTTTGGAGGACGGTCATTTTTACGTCGTATAAGAGATTTAATTATTGTCAAAACTCAACTTAGCAGTCAATCGGGATTAATTGCTCGCCATATTTTGATTGAATCGTTGGGCTATTTTTTGGCCGCTGATAATCAATGGGCAAAGATAAATCTAATTCAGCCGCTTAAGAATGATACAAGCGATTCAAAAGCTTTATGGAGGGCTATTGCAAGGAATACCCAGTACAAAAATGTTATTGAGGTAATTGGTGATCAAATGTCTCATCGTATATTAGATGAAAATTTAGATAGAAATACGAGAGAATCACTCTTATTTAGTTTGTTAGTTGAGTATCTAGGTGCACTATACTCAAAAAGAGAGCCAGCTATAAATTCTATAGATATTCAACAAACTTTGCGATCTGTAAACAGTGAAATCAGAGCTCATGGTGCTTATGCTAGTTATAGGTTTGTTTCTGAACTTTCAAAAAGTACGCATGACGAACAGAATAGAGTTACCCCTGAAAAACTTTATGAAGTTGTGATGAAGCCTTTCCTTGAAAATGTCTGGCCCCAGGAAATTTACCTATCAACTCCAAAAATTAGTGAGCATTTTTCTAAAATTCCAGCAAGTTCCGGAAAGGCATTTGCGAAAGCAGTAAAATCTATTGAGCGATTCTTGATGCCATTTGAATGTTGGTCAATGCATGATTATGGGTTAGATTTTGACGGAGTTGAGAATGAAAAAAAATCAGTTATATCAAATAAAACAAGTGCTAGAGCTCTTCTTCATTTGTTGGATTTAACTATAGGTACTGAGGAAGGAGCTGTTTTACCTTATGATTTATCAAATGCTCTGGAATATATCGGTAAAATTGAACTTGAATTAAAAAATGATCCGGTATTTAAGCGGTTAGAAACAAATACTCGATAATAGATGTAAATAACTAGAATTTATTGATGTTTTCAAACTGATCGTGCCGGTTAATCTGAGAAGGGTGTCAGCAAAGACTGTCTGTTGAGTTGCATCGAGTATTGTTCCAAATTCAGACTTTATTTGCATTTTACTTTGATCCGTCTAATTTATTAGAGCGCTTTTGCTGTAACGTCTTTTACGAAATATAGTGAGTCAATAATTGTGGGTCAGTTTTAGATGCAATTGAACAAAGAAGTGTCTTAAACATCAATAATCGGTCACCATTAAAGCGTAGTTAAAGATTTGCAGAATAGTTTGTTATACATGGAAGTTTGTCCATATAAACTTCTTAAATGTGGACTTCGATTTACTCACTGATGAATCACGTGAATTAAATCCCAGTATTCAGATATTGATGACTTTACATAATCGTTTAGGTGTAGATCATTTAGTTTTTGTGCTCCTTCAAATTCAAGCGGCATCACTGTTTTGATCATAAACGACAAAGCCCGTTCGCCATTTCTATTTACACCCACATCAAAAGCAATGGGATATATGAATCCATCTATCGCAGCTGAAAATTCATTTTTATCAAACTGCTTTCTTTCTACATAGGACAGGCAATGTAACAGCAATCGTTTGATGATCTTGTTAAGATACTGAAGAATCTCCTTATATGTAGACATATAAGGTCGCCTTCTCAATATAAGTCTTTCCAACGCATGCTTTGATAGAATTATAAAAATTCGTTTTGTTTTTCTTCCAGTGGGTATTTCCAGATCAATATCAAAGCCAAGCTTATCGTATTCAAAATTATCAAAATCAATTGACTTTCTATTAACGCCAGAAACGGACCACCCACCATATAATAATTCCCATTTTGAAGTTTCCTTTTTGATACTACCGAGATAAACATGAAATATATCTTTCTTGAAATGCTTTATGACTTCACGAATTAGCTTTCTTCTAGGAAAGTGATCAATACCTAGGTTTTCATTTTTATGACCAAAAACTTCCCGTATTACCCTCTTGGCAAGCCCCTGAGCTAAAGAGTCGTTCATTGATATTATTTTTTCTTTCATTTGTACTCCTGTACTCCCTATCATAAGACGCAATATTTTCCGCCAAGGTATTATTAACATTTAACTGCGCAAATCAATGGGTTATGTAACCACAAAATAAAGGTCATTTAAGTACGCATGGCGTACCCTGCAACAATTACTAACCAACTTGTGACCTGGTCAGTATAACGGTGTTTAAAATTCCCTATATAATTTAGTCGATGCTTTATACACAGAAATTGTGATTTTTTAAAAGCTCTTTTCAGAAACTAAACTTCAGACATGTCAGTAGAAACCATTGACCAGCTAATAACCTCGATAAGTGACTATCAAAGCAACAGGATATTCAACCCATGGTCACAAAGTTGCCCCAATGAAATATCGAATAAGTATTTTCTACAGCGAAGAAAGAATTTAAAGGCTCACCTTTCTTGCCCTGATCCTTTGTGCATTCTTATAGGTGAAGCTGCAGGCTTTCGAGGTGCAAGGTTTACAGGCGTTCCATTTACTTCTGAAAAACTATTAGTAGATCAAGCTATTCCACGAGTGGAGCACCCGAAGGGTGAACGGATTACGACTCGCCATATTCCCTGGAAGGAACCGTCGGCCACAATCGTTTGGGAAGAATTGCACAAACATCAGGTGGCAGACCGGACAATTTTATTTAATGCAGTTCCCTGGCATCCAGAAGGTAAAGATGGGCCCTTAACTAATCGCGCTCCAAATGCCGACGAAAAGAAAGCAGGGCAGGCCTGCCTGTCACTTTTCTTCGAGTTATTTCAAGATTTACCGGTAATGGCTCTGAGTAATATTGCCAGTGAAAGCCTGAACCGACTGTCCATCGAGCATACTAAAATTCGGCACCCTGCGAATGGCGGTGCACCTTTATTTCGTGCGGGTGCCGATGTCTTTATCCAAAAATTTCTCAACCAACAGCAACAGCAATAGCAATAGCTACGCTCACATGTTATGACATATTCTATTCATCCATCCCTTCAACTGGTTTCACTTTTTAAAAATAAACCGTACCAAGGCCAAGAACCATCTAAATCAAAAATAATCATTCTAGGTAATGATGCTAACTATTCACCAGAGATATCGACTGACTCTTTTTTTGAATACATACTTGAATATCATCAGGATGGAGTAGCTTTCTTAAAAAAATATGGGGTACATCACCCTTTTTTACTGGATAGCTATCCTTTTCATAGGGGCAAAGGCGGTGTGCCTTATCATCGGAAGTTTGCGAAATTAGGGCTTAGTCAAAAAGAAGCTATGGAGGTATCTTTTGTAGAATTGTTACATTTACCTACCATTGGTAATACGGGGGCTGATAAAAGATTGTTTTATGAAATGCTCGATAAAGATCATCTGCAGTGGATAGAGGATATAATTTTTTCTGGGAAGAATAAATTTGTAGTGGTAAATCAAACTTTAGCAGGTATGGTTATGAAAATCAGTCAGAGAATGGATAGGCTAAATACTCTTTCTCAGCATATATACAAGCAACCTGTTCCATCAGTGGTTTTACAATTGGAAAACATCACTATATTTAATGGCTTTAGCTTCTCAGCAAGTCATGCCAGCAATACTTATTTACACAGCTTATCAATCAGGATGCATGACTTTTTAAGTAGGCAATAAAATATGAATTATCAATCGGTGCGGAAAGGTGTTACTAAGGCAAGATTCAATGAAGACAATTCCGGTATTATTTATTCAGAAATAATTTTCATTGCTATAGGGGTTGGGCTGGTGATGAAGTCATGGTGGTGGGGAGGAGGTCTATTATTTGGATTAATCTTCGCTCTCGCATTCAGGCCGCTTGCATTATTGATAGTTTTTCTGCTCAGTGTAGGATGGGGTGTTATTGGTGGAGGAATCGGTTATCTATTTGATTCCGATGGGGCTATGTTCGTTCTAGGAACAATCGGTTTTATGACTGGTCTGGGTGCTCACTTATCGGCACTGGAGTGGATTGAAGATATCGGGACGACTAGAGAAACCGATACATGAAGTACTCATTGTTAACACCGGATTAAACCCGTCAATAAATACCACAAAGTTAAGAAAGCCTGAAATTTCCCTGAGGATATCCATTCAACCATTAGAGATATTTTTTAGGTGATATTCCAGTTTTTTACTATCATGATCACCCGGTTTTTATTGGTGTGGGGATTCTATTTAATACCCACACTATGTCTACAAACTTTAACATTTTGTGGACAACGCTTAAATCTCACGTTTTATCTGACCTTTTATCCCTTTAACACCCATTTTTCACCCGTTTTTATAGATTTTACCTGTCGACTTTAGCTATAGTCTTAATGTGGACATTTTGCAGTGTCCTATCTTGATTAAACGACACGGAGAGAGCGATGAATCAGCATATCGAAGCCCTTGTTTTTGAAGCCCGCACCGTCGAGGGTAATATCCCTATTCATCTGCATTTTCACGACATCCGTCAAACCAACACGGTGGATGATGTGTTTTATTATGATAATGGGGTGAACGATCCGGTGCCCTGTCTATATCATACCTTACACTTATTGGCACCCGAGGACGTGTTTGAGGCGGCTTTACCAGCGGGTGAATGACCATGAGCGATCAGCACCTCACTCAGGCGACCGTTCCCAATATCCGGATTGAGATTGACTGGTCATTGCTACTGGAACAACGCACGGCGGTACTGCGACATACTGAAACACCGGCGTATTTATTGTTGCCGGAGATTCATCAGTTGATGGATGGTGTCCATCAGGACAATCTGTTGCTGATGATCAATACGCTGTGGCATACCGGCGCACGCATCAGTGAATGTCTGGCACTGACCCCGAATCATTTTGTGCTAGAGGCCAAACAACCCTATGTGTCCGTCGAGACGCTGAAATCTCGGGGCCGTCCTAAAAGAGCAGGGCGCGTGAAACCCCGTTTAGTCCCGCTCTGTGATCCTCACTTCATTCTGCAGCTGGAGCGTTACGTGGCGTCGCATCATATCCGTAAAAATGAGTTACTGTTTCCCATCACCCGTTTCGCTGCCAATAAACGCTTCGATCGACTGGTGGCTAAAATGACCCAACCACCAAGCATCAAGATAACTCCGCACGTGTTTCGACATTCGTTTGCCGTTAATGCGATTTTTCACGGTACGCCGTTACCGGTGTTGCAGGGCTGGTTAGGCCATGCAGACATCAACAGTACGCTGGTTTATACTCAGGTACTGTCCCTTGAAACTTATCACCTGATGCAACGCATCCAGTATTGAATGGAGTCAATATGCCGACAAAGCATCATGTAAAAGCTTTTCTGCAACGCAAAAAAATCGAACAGTTTTATGCAGACGATACCTGTCATGATTACCAACTAGATCTGGCACTTTTTTCCGATTACCTTCAAACCACGGGTGTTCTGGACTGGAAGTTAGCCAAACAATCCACCGTTTTAGGTTTTATCGGTCAACGTTTTCGACAGGGTATAAAAGGCAATAGTATCCAGAGAGAACTGTCTTCCATTCGCAGCTTTTATGATTTCCTGATCCAGCAACAGGTGATCAAGAAAAACCCGACTGAAGGGGTCAAAGCCCAAAAGTCTGCACATAAATTACCGGCCATCTTTTATGAAGAGGAAATAGAACAATTACTCAAACCCCATCACCGGGATAATGACCTGAAGGTACGCGATTTGGCTATGTTTGAACTGATGTACTCATCGGGTCTCAGGTTAGCAGAACTGGCATCCATGAATTTAAAGGATATCGATGTACAATGCCGTCAAATGATCGTGACTGGTAAGGGCAATAAAACCCGCTACCTGCCGGTGGGTAAAAAAGCCGTCACTGCGGTTAAAAAATGGCTCAAAAGACGAAATAATTTTGAAACAAATGATTTTAAAGCGCTGTTTCTGAGTCAACAGGGTAAGCGGATCTCCAGATACTCCATACAGAGCCGACTAAAACTGCTGGCTAAATCTCGGTCACTGGTTGGTCGTGTCAACCCGCATATGCTGAGGCATTCTTTCGCAACCCATTTACTGGTATCCGGTATTGATCTTCGGGTCATTCAGGAATTGCTGGGACATTCCGATATTAGTACCACGCAGATCTACACCCACCTGGATTATAATCATCTGTCAAAGGTATTTAAAAAAGCGCATCCGAGAGCTAAAAGAATGGATGAGTCTTGAATTTTTTTAATTCCACCGACTGAAATCGTTGTGTTGAAAATAACCGTAACTCGCTTTATCAACAGAGTCCAATCCGGGCAACTGCTGACCACAAAAGGGACAACATAGAATATTCAGACTGGTCAACCAGATGATATCGCCGACATTTTCCAGATGGTGATTTTCTTCGAGGTCAGATTCAGAGGCTTCTTTTTGAATATTTAAAGTCCATGCGGGGACTTCATCATCAAAGTGTAGATAAACGCCAGATTTTGGAAGGGCGTGACAGGTATGTGCTTTAATTGTCATATTGAAGGGCAGAGTTTATTTTAGCAGTATTGTAAACTATCAAGATTAAATTCAGACAACTAATCAAGACAAAACATGAAAACCGGACGTAATGATCCCTGTCCCTGTGGTAGTGGCAAAAAATACAAGCATTGCTGCCTGTCACCAGCTTCTGTAGTCAATGATGAATTGAAAGGTCTACTGGCAGAGCAGGAGTTTGACTCGATTGACGATGTGCAGGCAGTGGCTGACCAGTTCATGCAACAAAAAAATCAACTACCACAGGATGATTTCCAGGGGCTATCGCCTGAACAGGTGCATCGAATGCTGCACTTCCCATTCGACACGCCAGAATTTTTCACCTTCCCTGAAACACTCTCCAGCGCGCCGGAAGCACCGATATTACACCTGGTTCAAGAGATAACAGCGGCCATCGATGAAAAAGGCCTGAAAGCCACTGCAAAAGGTAATCTGCCATTAAAACTCTGTAAACTAGCGAAAGTCGATTACCAGAAGTTCAAACCCGAAGGTGATTATCTGTATCGTAGGAATATCAGCAGCGAAGAAGATTTTGACGATTTACATACAGCCAGAATTATCCTGGAACTGTCAGGATTACTCCGAAAAACTAAAGGGCGCTTCTTTTTAACCAAAAAATATCAACAGATAATTAAAAAATCTGGGTTGACGGGACTTTATCCATTGTTACTCAAAACCTATTGCAGAAATTTCAACTGGGGATTTCGTGATGGATACGAAGAGATTCCTTTCATACAGCACTCATTTTTATTCACGATGTATTTGCTCAAACTACTTGGCGACGACTGGAAACCATTTTTTATCTATGAAAATTACTTTTTACAGGCATTCCCGATGGTGATTAACGAAGTCGAGTCCGAACCATACAGAAGTGCCGAAGATGGAGTACGCGCCTGTTACAGCATCAGGACGCTGGATAGATTTCTACACTTTATGGGACTGACCAGCATTGAGAAGATACCCGGTGATAAACCGTTTAAGCGTGAATATCGGATTAGAAAATTGCCGTTACTGGATGAAGTTGTACGATTTTCTATTTGATATTTTTCGATTAGGGTTGGTAGGAGTAGGGGCATAAAAAAATAGAGTACAGGCTAAACTATTACGATATATTCAAGTTAGCAGACATTCACAGATAACCATTTTTCGGATCACATTGTGATCATTCAGGGTAATATTTGTGAAAAACCGTAAGGCAGCAGGAATGGACATAGCAGTCGTACTCTCGATCAGGTTCAATGGGCAGGTAGGTTGATAAAGCAGTCGTTCCTGTAAATTGAGATTAGGTTTCAGTTGTGCCAATTGCGGTCGTTGAAGAAACTATTCCATTCTTCTTTTTGCAATTCGTTATACGGTGGCAAAGGAGTGAAATTGATGGGATTTGACGCCCTGATGAGGCTGTTATATTCTATAACGAGAGCCCAGTTCCGGAACCTGGTGTTGATAGGGATCGAGAATATTCTCAATATGGACAGACAGTTATGACAAAAAGAACCAATAACACACGCAGATTCTCCAACAGAAATGCCACTGTTTCTATAGCCTGCCTAGACGTTCTTTTAAGCTCTTTTTCGCTATCAAAAAGGGGGCCGCTGGAGGGGTTTTACAGTTTCCGTAAAACCCCGTCAACAGAGAGTCTGTAGAATTCACTGTTAGCTGTATTAAAAATGAAAACATTCATGCTTAAATCAGAGCAAGAAATATGCACAGGATTTGAAATTAGAAATAATTTTATTAGCTCTGGTTCAATATCAAGGTTCATCAAAAGAACACCAGGCTGCAAGGTTATATCGAAACGAAAAATGTTTTCAAAAAATGAAATTCATGTAACTTTTAATTATAAAGAAACAGAGTTTCAAGTTTGGGAACCATTTGGTGATAATAGTCGTTTACTTATTGGTTCAGAAAAAGAAACAAACGAAAAAACAATATTTAGTCTTGCAAATGAAATCCAAAAAACTAAATGTTATTTTGTATGCTAGCAATAAAACAGCTAACAAATCAAATTCAGCGGATGCAGCAAACATGGCACGCCATTTTGCTGCCGCAAAAGCCGTTCCATGTTTGCTGCACAGCTGATTTGGGCCGTTAGGTGTATAAGATGGATTGTGCACAAGAATGCATAGAAGCACTAAACGGGGCCGACTTTAGATTGTGGAGTTATACTGCTAGTCATGATAGGTTAACTGTAGCTCTGAAAGGTTCTGGGCTTGGAGATAAATTAGAGTTTCTATTTTGCTCAGAGCTGTATTATAAAAACCCAATAAAGTTCGTTTCACCTAAACTGATAGTTAAAGAAAAGAGCATAATCCTCAAAGGTACTGGGTTTGAAATCAAGTGTCTTGAAATTACCAGAGTCAACGAGAGTGGTGATCCTCTATGGAGTATGAATTTTCAAAAGGATGGTAAGTTTTCATGCAGTCAAACGAATATATAAAACACCTAACAAAATAGGATAGGTCGCGCGCCAGCCGCGACTTAATCCGGTGTTGGACAAGCCCGGTGGCTGGACTCTCTATAAAGTAAATAGCTTGATTTGTGTTTGGTTTTTTGAACTGAAGATGACCGTGATCACTTTAAGGTA
>JABHSO010000077.1 GCA_018669845.1 Gammaproteobacteria bacterium
AATGCGGCGATAATAGCTACGCGCAGTGTTTCGGTTCAGGACAGCGCTGCACCGGTGGTCACACCGCCGGCCAATATCACCGTGGCAGCCACCAATGCAGCCGGTACGGCGAACTCCGTTGCTGCCATCAATGTTTTCTTAAGTGCAGCTACTGCCACCGATGCGATCGATGGCGTGCGCACGGTCACCCACGATGCGCCGGTAACTTTCCCACTCGGTATCACCACGGTCACCTTCAGCGCTACCGACTTATCCGGCAATACAGGACAGGCCCAGGCCACCGTTAATATCACCGATCAGACGCCACCGGTGATTAGTTTAATCGGTGCCAGTTCGATGCCCCTTAACGTGGGTGATATTTTCAGCGACCCAGGTCACACCGTTACCGATAATGTCAATGTAGGCTTAAGCGCAAGCGTGACCGGCAGTGTTAATACCGCTATTGTCGGTCTGTATACGCTAACCTATAACGTGAGCGATGCTGCCGGTAATGCGGCGATAATAGCTACGCGCAGTGTTTCGGTTCAGGACAGCGCTGCACCGGTGGTCACACCGTCAGCCAATATCACCGTCGCAGCCACCAATGCAGCCGGCACGGCGAACACCGCTGCTGCCATCAATGCGTTCTTAAATGCTGCTACTGCCACCGATACGATCGATGGCGTGCGTACCGTCACCCATGATGCGCCGGTAACTTTCCCGCTCGGTATCACCACGGTGACCTTCAGTGCCACCGACCTATCCGCCAATACCGGACAGGCCCAGGCCACCGTTAACATCACCGATCAGACGCCACCCGTGATTAGCTTAATCGGTGCCAGTTCGATGACCCTTAACGTGGGTGATATCTTCAGCGATCCAGGCAGTAGTGTGAGCGACAATGTAGATGTGGGTCTGGTTGCTACTGTAATCGGTAATGTAAACACCGCTATACCAGCGACCTACATCCTAAGCTACAATATAAACGATGCCGCAGGCAATGCGGCGATAACTGTCACTCGCAGTCTGACTGTACTGACCGTACAGGACAATGCAGTACCGGTAGTCACACCGCCGGCCAATATCACCGTCGCAGCCACCAATGCAGCCGGTACCGCGAATACCGTCGCAGCCATCAATACTTTCTTAAATGCTGCCACAGCCACCGATGCGGTGGATGGACCTCGGCCTGTCACCCTCAATGCGCCAGTAACCTTCCCGCTTGGTATCACCACAGTCACCTTCAGTGCCACCGACCTATCCGGCAATACCGGACAGGCCCAGGCCACAGTTAATATCACCGATCAGACATCACCCGTGATCAGCTTAATCGGTGCCAGTTTGATTGCCCTTAATGTGGGCGATATCTTCAGCGATCCCGGTCACACCGTCACCGATAACGTCAATGAGGGCTTAAGCGCAATCGTGACCGGCAGTGTCAATACCGCTATTGTCGGCCTGTATACTCTGACCTATAACGTGAGCGATGCTGCTGGTAATGCCGCCGTTACGGTAATTCGTAGCGTGAACATCACCACTAGTGTAAACGCTCCACCTGTTATTACAGCACCAATGGATATTGTCATCCCATCACTGGGGGCTGTTACACCCGTTACGTTTGGAGCAGTAGAAGCAATCGATGATGAGGATGGTGTGATATTAGCTTCTCCAGACAACAGCGGGCCTTTTGTTCCAGGCCGTCACCCAATTTTGTGGTCTGCAACCGATTCCTCTGGGAATACAGGATTAGCAATACAATTCGTTGATGTGCTGCCACTGGTAGAGTTCCCTCCTGATCAGTTGTCAGAGCCAGGGATGATGCTATCTATCCCTGTCATTCTTAATGGATTGCCAGCAATCTATCCAGTAGAAGTAAATTATGATGTTTTTGAAGGCAGCAGTTCTATAGCTAGCGATTCTGGCAGCATTTTGGTAATAGAGGGAATCGAAGGATATTTTGATTACATGATGCCAGCTTCCGGTGATATTACATTTGAAATAACCAGCGTAATGAATGCCGTGAAGGGACCAATGGCAACGCATAAGGTAACTGTAATTAACCAAAATGTAGAACCGCTTTCGATATTGGAAATCACACAAAATAGTTTATTAACCCGCATTATTGCAAAAGATGCTGGACCGGTCACAGTAAAAAATACTGTGCAAGACACTAATCCTTTAGACACCCATTCCTTTGACTGGAGCCAGACAGATAATGTTCTGCTAGCTTCCAACCCTGGCTTATCAGACTCCCAGTTTACCTTCGAGCCTTCTAGTCTATCCCCGGGATTAGTTAAAATTAACGTAAAAGTGACTGATAACGGTGGACTGTTTACCAGCATCGAAACCAGTTTTAAAGTACTCAATACAGCCCCAGTTTTTATAGAAAAACAAGACAGTGATGGTGACGGCATAGATGATGAAATAGAAGGATATGATGATAGTGATAACGATGGCATTCCAGATTATCTGGATGGAGTAGAAAATTTATCGGCAATGCAAGGTAAGGAAGGAATCTCTGATAAATGGTTACTGAATGTTCAACCCGGGCTGGCTATACGTTTGGGTGACATCCCGCTTTTAGCCGATCAGCATACCGCAAATATAACTGCGCAGGATATCGAAAATATTGCAGGTTCATTCGGTGGTGTCGTTCCAGCAGAAGCTATCGATACATTTACGAATACAGGTGGATATTTTGATTTTGAAATTACTGGATTAACCTCGGTGGGTCAGTCTGCGTTGATCGTAATACCTCAGTATGCTGCTATCCCGGCTAATGCAGCATACCGAAAGTATACGACGATTAATGGATGGATGGATTTCGTTGAAGATAGCAAAAATAAACTGTCATCGGCAGTCGGTGAAGAAGGTGTTTGCCCAGCACCTGGTGACTCTGCGTATCAGCATAATGATGGTTTAGTCGAAGGTGATTATTGTGTCCAACTGTTAATAGAAGACGGTGGTCCGAATGATGCTGATAGTCTAAAAAATGGCGTTATCGCAGATCCAGGCGGGGTTGCTGTAGCAGCAATCAAGGAAGCAGATCCGGTTATACCTGCCCCTGCGAATACCAGCTCTGGAGGAGGAAGTATTAATATACTAACTCTGATATTGCTGTTAGGCATGTACCGGTTACAGCTTCGATATAGAAACAGAGATCGATAAATTCATAAAGACAGATAACCAGAGCATAAACCCTGAACATCGATTTGAGGCAATGATTTGAGCGGTATAGCGCTGAGCTATTGCTTCAAGGTCTTCATCCAGCTCAATACTCAGAAAAGAACTCTGCCCCGTCAATAATCGGTCGATACGACTGGATAGGGATTGCCATTGTGCCTGAGGGACATCAAAGTAACGTCCAAGATTAATCAGGGTACGCTGTTTTACTTTACCGTTTATCCGCTCTGATTCGACCAGTCTAAATGATTTGTAAGGTTCACCAGTCTTGCTGGCTTTAATGGTGGTGCATCGAATATACATGGCGATATAATTTCATAAATACCAGCACTATTTTGGTAAATAAATCACATATAAACCATTTTATGGCACTACATTTCGAGATCAAAAAACTAAACTATTGATATTGTTACGTTTAATAATTCTGAATCGGTAAAAACCGACATTTTTTAGATGTTATTAGGATGAAAAATCGAAAGATGGGCTAGCTACCTTCGATCAAATCAGCCTGAAACCATTTTTTGGAATAAATTCTGTTAATCAACAGGTTTTGACCTGGTGGTAGAGTCTAATTACAGGTGTTACTTTCTTTTTATTTTTTCTACAATTACTGCGGCATTGGCATCAATTCTGCCACGTACTCGAACATAATTACCTGGTTTAGGATTTTTTATGATTCGAGTTTCTGAATCTATTATTAACTCCAATCCATTAAGTGCCCATCTTTTGTTCAAGACCCCGTGTAAGCGTATGCGAGCTCCAGTTATTTTCGGTGCTTTAGTTCCTTTTTCATCACGTGCACCTTCATTTATCCATTGAGCTATACGATTAATTTCGATATCAGATAAAAAAGGTGGACCATTAAAAGGCATACGTGGTTGGGAATATCCTATAATTTTTCGGTAAAGCTCGCTAGCCAGGGCATTACCTGGAACCACTCTAGCTCGGTCAATTATTGATATTGTTTCAGAATATGAATCTAGCCGATAACTCTCAGGTGGGTCCCCCATTAACCCTCCTGGTATATGACACATCGCACAGCGCCCTAATAAAATCGGTGCAATATCCGTATAGGTTAAAGGTGACGGAAGACATTGCTGAACAGGGGCTAAGCTAAATATTGAAATAAATAGTAAATGTCTTAAAGTTGTGAGCATCGAATAAATTTACTTAAAATAGCATTAGTTTCATTGTTTATACAAAGGCTTGCTACTACAGTCTAATGGCTGAGTCCCATAGTTACTCTAAGGATAATTTATATCCTTTATTTAGGATATAATCCATAACTAAAGTTTGCAATATTATTCAAGAGCTAACTACAGGCGAAGGTTGATAGTTGGTTAGGGTTTTGGTCTAAAATTTAGTAGACTAGCAAAGATGCTGAGAAGGTATAGACCTTTATTAATGAACTGGTTTAAAGCAAAAGGTCTATTCTCCAGTGGTATTGTTGAGGGTTTTAATAACAAAGCTTTTCTGACTACCAGAAAAGCCTATGGATTTAGAACGTTTTATGCTGAACAAATCGCCCTGTATAATACACTTGGGGCATTACCGGCGCCGGAAACTACCCACAAATTTTTCTGAGGAGTCCAAAATATAAAAGTCAGGTATAAAAATACGCCCACAAATATTTGCAGCTGAAATTTTTGAGATATTTCGAAAAAAAACCCGCAAAGAAATATTCCTAGATGAAATGATCGTCCGCTTCATAGGCCGCTTCATAGGCCGCTTTCATATCGGCTTTCAGTTTCTGGACAAGGGCAAATTTTTTAGCTGCACGCTGTTCATAAAGCTCTATTTCATTCATCAGTTTCTCCGCGTGATAAAGGGAGAATCATCCGGGGAGATTCTCCCATTGGGTTAAAATAAAAAGTAAAGTTAAGGTGAAATAGTTAAATGCCCATTCAGACATTCCTGTTTAACTAACAAGGCCATTCGTTCTTCATCGATGTTGATTTGAGTTCCACATTGATTAATATCGGACAGGTGTGTTTAATTGCGTTCCACAAGTAAGGAGCATCACCGATCAATGGCTGCTGAAATGTCAATTGAGGTGTTTTACCTGAAATCCATTCACCTTGTAGCGGAGCATCTTTAACAGGCTGTGTGGCTTCAACGACTAGGTTGCATAGCCAATGCTTAGTTCGATATTTATTACATTATTCTGAATCTCTAGAGGTTCTAAAAACTGCCCCTTAAGCCTTGTTACAATTTTTATTATTTGTTCATCAGTGACTGACCTGTTGGAAACTAGAATAAACTCATCTCCATAGACGACCCAGTCGATCTTTTTGAGTGGCTTAAGCCAGTTGGTAAAGGCTTTTGATTCAGCCAATACCTGATGCTCACCGAAGAGCTTCAACTCACCCGACTGATCGGCTTCGTTGAGTTTTTCCAGAAACAGCCGTCGGAACAGGCGCGACAATACCCGTACTGGCAGGAAGAACCCCGCTCGACAGGGAATCCACTGTTTACCATCCAGAGAAAGACCACCACCGGGTACGATGCCGTGCACATGCGGGTGATGTATCATTGACGAACCCCAGATGGGCAACACCAGAGTGAAGCCTATCCGCGCCCCCAGATGCTTCGGATCAGCAGCAATAGTTTGCAGTGTCTTTGCCGCCGTTTTGAACAGGATGGTGTAGATCACCAACTTGTTGCTATAGGCCAGCACACTGATGGGAGCGGGTAGTGTAAAGACCAGGTGATAATACTCAACCGGCAACAGGTCGACCTGCCGCGCTTCGAGCCAGCGATGGGCAGCACTACCCTGACACTTAGGGCAATGTCGGTTACGGCAGGAGTTGTAGGCAATTTGCTGGTGACTACAATGTGAGCATTGCAGTACATGACCACCGAGTTCAGCACTTCGGCAGGTCTCGATAGCTGACATCACCTTTAGTTGATCAAGGCTGATATGCCCTTGATGTGCCTGCCGCCATGTAGTCCCTCTGGCACGGAAAATATCCGCGACTTCCAGGGTCTGTCGGGGCATGACATCACGCTACGTCGAGGGTGGCAAGATCTCCAGTGGGCTGGTCACTTCCTGTAACATATCAGTGGCGACCTGGGCATACAGGGTGGTGGTCTCCAGTTTGCTATGGCCGAGCAATACCTGTATCAGCCAGATATCTACTTTCTGTTCCAGTAAATGAGTGGCAAACGAATGTCTGAGCAAATGCATAGTGACGCGCTTTTCAATCTCTGCAGTGACGGCAGCAGCACAAATAGCACGAGATAACTGACGACCGCGTAATGGATTCACTGGGTTCTGACCGGGAAATAACCAGCCGCCTGCAAGCAACAAACCTTTGGCCTGTCCTGCCTGCCACCAGTCTCTCAGGATCTTCAGTAAGACCGGTGACAACATGGCGTAACGATCCTTACGACCTTTGCCCTGTTCCACATGCAAGGTCATACGTTTACTGTCGATATCGCTGATTTTAAGAGCCAGTACTTCACTCCGTCGAAGACCTGCTCCATAAGCGATGGAGAAAGCCGCTTTGTACTTCAGGCTGACGGTAGCAGCCAGTAACCAACTGACTTCATCCCGACTCAAGATGATGGGTAACTTACGGGGAACTGGAACCGTTTTTAGTTTATCCACCACGCGCTGTCGATCCAGCGTGACTTCAAATAAAAACCGCAGTGCAGTAACCGTGGCATTGATGGTAATACGAGAGGTTCTCTGATCGACCCAATATGATAGCGAGCTCACGAGCACTTTTTTCTTTGGAAAGCGTTTCTACGCTCTGGCGATCCTGTAATGAGTAAGTTTTACCCTGATTGAGTAAAGGCCAGTCAGCATGAATACTTTGATCAAGCCAGAGAGAGTAGCCTTCGAGAGTTCCTGGATATTGCTGACAGACTTCAAAAATACTCAAACAAATTTTATTGCCTAACGGTGACAGCATATTAACCGGGTCGGCATAATTCTGAGGTTCATCCAATAGGGTTATACCTCTCCTGTTAACTACCTCAATGGCATGGTCTAATGACCATGCGCTCTGTTGCTTCCTGCTGTTCTGAAGGCAGGTTTGGCAGCCATTAAATAGCTTGCTAAGCTTGACTTCATTGGCATCGTGGAAGGTTGAGTTACAGATTGTGCATAAGGCAGTAAAAGGTGTATGGCTCGATGTACCTTTTAACTGTCCTGAAACAAATTTCAACTGATTGCTGGTTTTTTTCTGTAACCACCTGCGATACAGGTCGGTCCTGTCTTCAATTAACCGGCGTGGTGATTTCACCTGGCAATACGGGCAATCATCAGGTGTACCTGAGGATTTGTCGGTAATCGAAGGATATCGCCAGACCTGTTGCAGGATTCGGTAAACCTGGAACCCGCAAGAATGTTCAACCCAGTGCTTATGGGAGACCCGTATTGTGCGACTAGATAGTTCTTTATTATGTTCTACCATCGACCATTCACCATCTCGAGCCTGTTTGAGTCGTTCATTTGCTTCAGAAAAAGTCATACATTTGCTATATCGTTTCATGATGACTTTCTCCCTGTCCGCTATCTTCACTGAAGTCAAACTCTAGCTGTACGGGTTCTTTACAATCATATTGCGCATCATTTGCCGCCAAACGATTGATAAGATCTGCTTTCAGTATCTGGAACCTGTCCATTTGAGTTGATTTCCAAAAGCCCACAACAAAAACGCTATCATTTGATTGATAATGATTAAGTGGATTCTTTATATTATCCCAATGAAAGGCATCAATTAGTGTTCCCTGGTTTAACAGTCTCAAATTCCAGTAACAGACATCACTACCCGTTCGACAGCATTCACACATAAAGACATCGGCGGTAAAGCTGACAATTGTTAAAGGTTTATAACGGGTGAGCAGGATAGGGGTTACATTTGATCCATAAATTTTCATGACTGCCCCCCTGCATTTTGATTGAGCAAGTTCTCAAAGGCTGAACCATCTCTTCGAGTCAGGTTGGGGACATAACGGCTATACACCTTGAATAACATTTCGGTATTTACATGGCCGAGTTGTTTTGCGATCCATTCAGGGTTTTCACCGGCAGCCATCCACAGGGTGGCTGCGGTATGCCTAGTTTCATAAAGTCTTCGCCGTTTTAGCCCGAGATAATCCAGCATGGGATACCACACTCGATTGCAAACATTGCGGTTATCGAGAAATGTACCGAGTCTGTTACAGAATACATAGTCGTGTTGACTGGTTACTTTGTGTTGCTGTTGAAGAGAATCAAGAAGAGGTGTCGTCATGTCTATAACTCGGTAAGAACCATCATTCTTGGTGTATTCAACCCGACCGTGTACGATGGTTTCCCGAACCAGGATATGTTTACGCTCAAAGTCCACATGCTCCCAGCGAAGACCGGTTACCTCACCACTGCGCATGCCGGAGAAAAAGCGTAACTTGAAATATAGTCGGAAATCGGCACGTACATGTTTCAAGAAAAGGTTCACTTCATCCAGCGATAAAGGATGAATATCGGTTCTTTTCTCTTTTAACATTTTGATTCCGTCAAAAGGATTGCTAAAATCAAATCGGTCAGTTGCTTCACGCATCATCAAACGAAAAATCTTCAGGATTTTATTGACGGTGGCGGCGGTTCTTTCTTTACCAGTTTCGGGTGAGGCTTTGGCGAGTGTAGCCCGAAACTGTAAAATATCGGCCTTGGTGATGTGGCTGACCACTTTTTCACCAAAGGCTGGCAGGATGTGGCATTCAAAAATGGAAACAATGCTACTGTGGTAGCTGTGACGCCAGGTCGGCATCATTTCATCAAACCACTGTTCCTTGAACTTGGATACGGTTGGAACAACTTGGCCAGAATGCAGAGATTTTATGTGTTCAGATCGGTTTTCAAATTTTGCGACCATAGGGCTTGTGGGAAAATAGTCTGCATAGTTGAACTGACCGAGAGTGATGGAGGCTTCTATCTTTTTAGCGATCACCTCCAGCTTTTTTCGGTTCTCTCTGGTGTCGTCTAAAGTTGTTTGCTCTCTACAACGTATACCGAAGAGTTTAAAATCGAAGAATAGCTTTCCTGATTCTTTACGAGTTCGGACGCTAGCCATTGCACATTCCTCCGCTTGCCATAGGGATGGCAAAGTCACTCTCACAACTAACCTTGGCCATATCTTCTTCAATGTTTTCCCAGAGGTATAAAGTTTTGCGACCACCAAATGGTTTTATGTAATGGCGGCCTTCAAAAAGGACGCTATCTTTTAATGAAGTACGAATAGTTCGTGGGTTATATTTGATGCGCTCAGATAGTTCATCGGTTGTTAAATATGTTAAAGACATTTACTTACCTCTAATATTGGAATAATTCGTACAAAATGTATGAATTAAATACATAATAGATATTAAATGTACATTAGTCAATAAATTTGTATGAAATTACTACATAAATTACAATAGATTGAAATTTTGAGAGATATTGAGATGATCCGGTGTAATTTGTCTACAATGATGGGAGCAAGAAAATTAAAAGTCAGTGATGTCGAAAGAGAGACGGGTCTTCATAGGCATAAAATAACCGCTCTATATAAAGAAACCGCTGTTAAAGTTGATTTAGATACGATTGATAAGCTCTGCGAGTTTTTTGATTGCTCTGTGGGGGAGCTTTTTGAGAAAGTTGCTGGTTAAATTGGTTTATTCAAAGCCATGCAGTTCCCTATGCTTACGTAAATACTGTTTATGTTCAGAGGTTAATTTATCAGGGTGAATAATTGGTTTCTCGATATTTAACCCCAGGCACTCAATAGTTTCATTGGTTAGTTTTTCCAGGATAGCTTTACCACTGTTATCAAAAGAAATCATTCCCTTGTCAAATAAAGAGTCCCAGCTAACTGAAAGTAATAACCCATTAAATGGATCACCTTTTTGTCCAGGAGTTGATTTACTCCAGGGTAGAATATGAGAAGCAATGAGTAACTTAGGTTCACTTAAGCTACTAACTGCGCAATGACCTCCCCAGTATTTCAACAAGAGTTCTCTAAATTTCCCCTGATTAATTCGATACTTCGCAATAACTTCACGCTCTTCACCATAAAATCCTTCAAGTGAAGTAGCTAAGTTCTCAGCTTCATTTTTTAATGATTCAATGACGAAGGTAAGCGGCAAATAGATTTATTAAATAAAGAGTTGCAGCACCATCAATTTGGAGCAGATCGAGAGACGTTTCGCTTTGCCAGCGAATGGATGCCTGAGTATAGGGATTATTCGCGATTTTTTGAAGAGGTTGTTAAAACGCCTGGTATTGGCGATGAACTTTCCCTTTTTGATGCTGAAATGAGTGAAAAGTCCCTCAGGGTTCGTGATGAACTCATGTCCAAGCTTCTTGATGAGGATGAACTTCGGGCTATGCGAGATTTAGAGTGTATTGCAGACTATCGCAATTATCGTCGGTATGAAATCTATAAAGAAGTGGAAGGTAAGGCTCCAATTCCGCTTAGTGAATATGGTAAGTTTACATTACAACGGCTCTTATGATGAATCATTGAAATCGATATTTGAGTCTTGGTGGTTTGAAGAAGGTGCCCCTGTGTGCCCGGTTTGGTTTTGGGGGGATCTTGATTATTCTGGAATGGCAATTCTTAAAGTTTTACGTCAGCGATTCGAGAATGTGCAAGCATGGCCAGAGGGATATGCACCGTTATTCCAGCTACTGGAAGATGGGGGTGGCCATGCTCCGGATAGTGCTGATAAGTCAGACCAAGTAGATCCGGTTTTTACAGGGTGTTTATATGCAGATAATAAGCTGCTTCCAGCTATTCGTCATTATGGTAAATTTGTTGATCAAGAAATTGTTTGATCAGGTTTTTTAGCTATTTCAATATTGTGTCGTGACATTGGGACGGCCTATAGTAGTCTAACAGCACTGAACAAAAGTTATAAAATACTGTGGATATGACAATTTTTTTATGAATGCTCAACTAGCTTAAGCCTGTGTGGCATTCACAATATAGTTAAAATTGAACTCAGGAATTTTTAAAATATACTCTGGAATGATCTAGATATTATTACTGACTTTTCCGGTATGTGAAAGTGATCAAATTAAATGATGGGTTAAAAGACCTGTTTTTGATAAAATTATCTGATCGGATAGAAAAAAGCCCCCTTAAATAACTTGAAAATTACTTAAGAGGGCAGTCTCCTATATTCTGAGAAGAAAAAAGAGAGACAAAATCCGATGCCATGAGTTTTTTAATGATGCCAGTTTTTATGATTTTCTGTTTCAGGTTGACATAGATATCGCCTCTGAAATGCAAATTCGGACATGTCAATATTGTGGATAATGCCATGATTGAGCAATTCTGGCGTAGCCTGAAATATGAAAAGGTATACTTGAAAGCTTATGAATCAATAAAAGGTGCTCGTGTTGTAGTTAAACATGGGTCAGTGTAAGAAAAGCTTCCAATTTTATTGTGATTATTTAGTCCGTCCCTGGGCTAATAATCCAATAGTGATGTACTCGTTTTTTTGGAATTAATGAATGTGTTCACTTAGTCAAATAATCAGTGAGGCACAGATAGGGCACAACTAGGGCACAGAGGCTTTTAGAGGGTATTTTTAAAGGGCGTTAATCGGTAGGAATTAGAGTGATTTTGATTAGAGCTTGAATTCAATTAATGACCCCATCACTACTTCAATGTCATCAATATATTTATCCCAGCTAGCAGCTTTAAACTAGCCGAAAATTCAAAAAATAAATACAAATTAGAATATAAAGTTGGGATGGAAACAAAACAGCCACTTATGTAAGTGGCTGTTTTATAAAGGTAATATGGTGGCTACACCGGGATTTGAACCTGGGACCCCATCATTATGAGTGATGTGCTCTAACCAGCTGAGCTATGTAGCCTAAATTTTTTTTCTTCGGTTGAGTGATCTGGTCAAAATCGAGCCAACTGCCAAATCTTTTTTAACCCTTGAAGATGAAAATCCCAACCAGATTTTTCTCTTCATTTTCAGCTACGACCCATACCTTATGAGTGATGTGCTCTAACCAGCTGAGCTATGTAGCCTTGTATTTTCGAAGGAGGCGGATTTTCCCTTTTAATGCCTGTTTTGTCAAGCCTTTAGACATTAAATCTGAAGTGTATGACATCACCTTCAATCATGATGTAGTCTTTTCCTTCTAATCGCCATTTCCCGGCGTCTTTACAGCCCTGTTCGCCGTTGTATTTAATGAAGTCATCATAGGCCATGACTTCGCCCCTGATAAAGCCTTTTTCAAAGTCTGTGTGGATTTTTCCAGCAGCCTGTGGAGCTGTGTCACCGATGGATATAGTCCAGGCCCTGACTTCCTGTACGCCCGCGGTGAAATAGGTCTGTAGCTTTAACAGGTGATAGCCAGCATGGATGACGCGATCCAGGCCGGGTTCTTCCAGTCCCAGTTCCTGTAAAAACTCTGCAGCATCTTCTGCATCCAGTTCTGCGATCTCTGCTTCTATGGATGCACATACGGGTACTACGTCAGCTCCTTCTTTTGCGGCGTATTCATTGACCTGATCAAGATATGGGTTGTTTTCAAAGCCATCTTCAGCCACGTTGGCGATATAGAATACCGGTTTAGCAGAGATCAGGTGTAAATCATGTAGCCATTTATGCTCATTTTCATCGATCTCCATGCTACGTGCAGGATTGCCTTTATTTACGTGTGCCTGGATTTTTTGCATGAAGGCGAGTTTGGCTTTAGCGTCCTTGTCGTTTGATTTGGCCAGCTTGGTGGCGCGTTCGGTTTGACGGTCGATAGATTCCATGTCAGCCAGCAATAATTCGGTGTTGATAGTGTCTATGTCACTGAGCGGATCGATGTTGTTATTAACGTGTACGATGTCTTCATCTTCGAAACATCTGACGACCTGTGCGATGGCGTCGGTATCGCGGATGTGTCCGAGAAATTGATTGCCTAGCCCCTCACCTTTTGATGCGCCTGCAACAAGGCCTGCTATATCGACAAATTCCATGGTGGTTGGAATGGTTTTTTTAGGCTGCACGATATCAGCCAGTTGGTCCATGCGTTTGTCGGGCACTTCTACGATGCCTACATTGGGATCAATGGTGCAGAACGGATAGTTTTCTGCGGCTATACCTGCTTTTGTCAGTGAGTTGAATAGAGTTGATTTACCGACGTTAGGTAATCCGACGATGCCACATTTGAAGCCCATGATAGTTCCTGATGATTAGTTGGCTGATATTTATTTGGTGTGTAATTGCTGCATGGCTTTTTCGAACTCTCCAGACAGTAGAGTTGGCATGATTTTTATTGCTTGCCAACTGGCGTCTTCAATCCTTTCAAGATCTATTTTTGAAGGTGCTTTTAAGACGTAATTTACGACCTGGTTTCGATCACCGGGGTGACCTATGCCTATGCGTAGCCTGATAAATTCTTTACCAAGATGGTTGATGATGTCACGTAGGCCGTTGTGGCCGCCGTGTCCGCCAGATTTTTTCAGGCGATTATCACCGGGTTCGAGATCCAGTTCATCATGCATAACGAGGATCTGTTCGGGTGATATTTTGAAATATTTGGATAGTGCAGCCACAGATTGACCGCTTTTGTTCATGAAAGTAGTGGGTTTTAACAGGTAAATGTCTTTGCCCGAACTATTGATTTTACCAACTTCGCCGTGGAAGCGGGTTTCATTGCGTAGTGCGATCGAGTGATCGCGTGCAATTTCATCGACTAACCAGAAACCGGCATTGTGCCGGGTAGAATGATAATTGGCCCCGGGATTACCGAGGCCAACAATCAAACGTATGTCTGCCTTTTGGGCTGCCATAACGGATAGAGGTTTACTCTTCAGTAGCCTCTTCGTCACCTTCTTCAGCAACAGGAGCTTCAGGATCAACATCGGCCACTTCACGAGTTTTGTGTACAGCAGCAACACCTGTGTCATGATCTTCACCATGAGTCAGAGCAACAATCTCAACCCCTTTAGGCATTTTGATGTCTGACAGGTGCAGGCTTTCACCCAGATTCAGATTTTCTACATCCAGTTCCAGAAATTCTGGTAGATTTTTAGGAAGGCACATGATTTCAATTTCACTTTGCAGATGGTTCAGCAGGCCGCCTTCCATTTTAACGCCGTGACAGTTTTCTTCGTTAAGGCAGTGAATAGGAACGGTAACGTGAATGACCTTCTTCTGGTCAATACGTAGGAAATCAGCATGCATAATCAATTGCTTGTAAGGATGACGTTGTAGATCACGCAGAATGACTTCTTCTTTTTTGCTCTTGCCAACTTTCATAGACAGGATCTGGGTATAGATCGTTTCGTTGTCGAGTTGGTTCAAAAAGTCGTTGTGGTCCAGGTTAATGGATACAGGATCTGTATTACCACCATAAATAATTGCAGGAACCAGACCGGCCTTTCTCAGGCGGCGGCTCGCACCTTTCCCCAAGTCAGTACGAGGTTCTGCAGTAAGTTCGATTTTATCGGACATTAAAGTTCTCCAGTTAAATAAAAAATCACCTTACGGTGATTATAAAGCTCCCCTGCGACCGGGGAACAAGTAGCTAAACACTCTGAATAGCTATTGAAACACAACAGGTAAATGTTGTGATCGTTAGTCCATGTATAGTGAACTAACAGATTCGTCAAAATGAATGCGGCGAATAGTTTCAGCCAGCATCCAGGCCATCGATACAGTTCTGATTTTGTCGCAGGCCTGAGCTTCTTCAGACAGTGGGACAGTATCGGTAACAATCAGTTTGTTAATAACTGAATTGTTTAAATTTTCAATCGCTTTTCCGGATAATACCGGGTGCGTGCAGTAGGCGAATACACCCGATGCGCCGTGTTCTTTCAAGGCATTAGCTGCCTGACATAATGTTCCTGCTGTATCGACCATGTCATCCACAATAATGCAGGTTTTACCCTTTACGTCACCGATAATGTGCATGACTTTAGCCTCATTAGGCTTGGGACGGCGTTTATCAATAATTGCCAGTTCTGCATCACCCAGTTGTTTAGCTACTGCGCGTGCTCTAACAACACCGCCTACGTCAGGTGATACCACGATCATATTGGGGTATTCCTGCTTCCATATATCACTCATCAAAATAGGTGAGGCATATACATTATCAACAGGGCGGTCAAAAAATCCCTGAATCTGATCAGCATGTAAATCGACCGTTAATACACGGTCAACACCGACACTGGTCAACATGTTTGCAACCACCTTGGCGGTGATGGCTACTCGTTGTGAACGTACGCGACGATCCTGCCTGGCATATCCAAAATAAGGAATGACGGCTGTAATACGATGAGCTGAAGCGCGTTTCATTGCGTCAATCATCACCAGCAATTCCATCAGATTATCATTGGTGGGTTTGCATGTTGGTTGAACGATGAAAACATCCTTACCGCGTACATTTTCACGAATTTCTACGGAAATCTCTCCATCGCTAAAGCATTCGACAGAAGCTTGTCCCATAGAGATATCAAGGTGTTTTGTTATGGCAGTTGCCAGCTTGGGGTTAGCATTCCCCGTAAACACCATCATGTTATGTGCGACGATACCGACCATCAGATTTCTACACTAGATTAAAAAAAATAATGGCTTGGGCCGGTAAGAAGAGAAATATTCAAACTTGTAGGCCGTTAGCGCGTTTAAAATCGTTTTAGACGATTTTGATGAACCTGTAACGGTTCAAGTTCTGCTGAGGTTTCGTGTTTAAACTAAGCTTCAACAGAGTACTCAATATGGCTGGGCCGGCAGGATTATGTCGGACTCCTGTCCTCCACCCTTCGGGCCGCTTACGCGTTTAAAATCGTTCCAGACGATTTTATCGAACCTGTAACGGTTCAAATCCTGCCGAGGTCTTCGTAGTAAATACGTACTAGACTTCAACAGTTTAGATAAAATGGCTGGGCCGGCAGGATTCGAACCTACGCATGCTAGGATCAAAACCTAGTGCCTTACCGCTTGGCGACGGCCCAATAAAATTTTATTTATCTGCTTCAAAGCAGATATCAGTGACGGGGTTTGAATCTAGCCCTTCGGCTACAAATCCTGTCCACTTTTCAGGAATTTGCGATTTTACAATATTTGCTTTTTCAGCACTATCAAAAATTGCAAAAATACAGGCTCCTGTGCCTGTCATTCTGGCCGGACTAAACTGGTTGAGCCAATTCAGTGCTTTTTGTATCTCAGGATACAGTTCGCAGGCAACCGGTTGGCATACATTTCGACCACTGCCTTCCAGAAAGGCGCGTATTGTGATGGGATGGCAATCCCGTGTCAAATGCTTAGATGAAAAAATTTGCTCTGTAGACACAAAAACTTGCGGATGAATGACTAAAAACCAGCTTTTTGGCAAATTTATAGCTTTTAGTTCATCACCAACACCTTCTGCCCAGGCATTTTGTCCAAATATGAAAATGGGAATATCTGCGCCTAACTGTAATCCAATCTTTTGTAATTCGATTGAATCCAGTTGTAGATCCCATAAGTAATTTAATGCCATCAGTGTTGTGGCAGCATTTGAACTTCCCCCACCCAGACCTCCACCCATTGGAATATTCTTCTTGATAGAGATATTAACACCCTGGGTGGTTGAACAATGTTGTTGAAGTAATTTTGCAGCTTTTATGATGAGATCATCTTTTTCGGCAACCTGCTCATTGCCACTGATGCGCTGAATCTTACTTTCGGTTTTACTAAAAGTTAGTGTGTCATGCAGGTCTATGATTTGAAATGCAGTTTGCAGGTCATGATATCCATCTTCCCGTTGACCGGTAATGTGCAGCATCAGGTTGAGTTTGGCTGGAGATTCAAGCTGTAAGGATCTGGGCATGTTAATTTTTGAAGCTGGGAAATAAATCAGTGGTGGTTGTGTTTTGCTGGGCCTGCCACTGATCAATAACGATCTTTAACGCAAGGTTTTGCCTTTTCATGTAAATTTTATGAGGCAGGGTGGGATTGTTGTAGTTGGCAAGCAGAGATTCTTTATATTGTAGAAAGTTAATGCGCCAGTTGTCCTGTAGCAGGGTAAGTGCTTTGCCTGAGCTGTCGATATCCGGGAGATAACCTGAATTGTCATGGTTTATGCCTTTTATCCACGATTCAAGCCCCTCAACGGGTATTGACCAGCCGGTAGATTGCAGTAATACCTGTTCCGCATTCAGGCCAGAGTAATTTTTCCCTTCTGAAGTTACTAGCGTTACCTGAGAATCCTTTTTATCTAGTTGAATCAACCCCTGACCCAGTGGGGCTTCTAATTTGAGTGTGGAGTGATTTTTACCAAGCTTCCAGTCTAATCCCAGGTTATAAACATCATCATCGACAAACAGTGCCACTCGACCACGAATTTCCCAGTTGTGAATTGTGGAAAGCTGCTGTTGGCGTTGAGACCAGAGTTCATGGCTTTCATCGGTAACAGGTTCAGATGTGTCAGGCGTTGTTACGCAGCCACCTAGCACTAAGATGAGTGCAGACAATACAAATAAACGGAACATTCTAATAAACGGGTTTATTTTTGATTAAAACGTTTCATTGTTTTAAGAATATTTCTGTCCTTTGGCGATTTTTTTAAAGCTCTATTCCAGATGCCTAAAGCTTCCTTTTGTTTTCCTGTTACCCATAAGACTTCTCCTAAATGGGCCGCAATTTCTCCATCTTCAACCTGAGATAGTGCTTTTTTCAACAGGCGAATAGCTTCATCATAATTGCCCATGCGGTAATTAACCCAGCCAAAACTGTCAATGAATGCAGGGTCCTCGGGTTTTATTTGCATGGCTCTTTTCAGGTACTCGTAAGCTTCTTTAATTCGATTTGTTCGGTCGGCCAGGGTGAAACCCAGTGCATTTAGCGCATGTGCGTTGTCAGGCTCGGTTTTCAAAATAGTCAGCATGTCTGCTTCCAGTAATTCGACATTGCCAATGCTTTCGCCGGTTAATCCGCGTGCATAGAGTAAATCAGTATTACCTGGAATAATTTCCAGAGCCTGGTCATAATTAGAAATGGCATCCTGCAAGCGGTTATCCTGTTTTAGAATTTCTCCGCGTGTCAGATAAATGCGCACCAAAGCCGTTTTGGACTGGCTGGATTCTGTCATTTTATTTAAAAATTCCAGTGCTTCATCTATTTTTCCCTGTATGGCAATCAGTTTGGCTGAGCGCATTTGAGCATCAAAGCGATATTCCCCTGTTTTTACTGCTTTGTATCTTTCTACTGCTTTTTCATATTGCCCTTTGCTTTGGCTGATACGCCCAAGGTAATACAACGCTTCCCCTTTACGTTTGCCACTTTCAAGCAGTTTGCCCAGGTATTTTTCAGCGGCATCAAATCTCTGTGCTTCAAGAGATAACAAGCCTAATGTGTATAATAAATCGGTATCATTCGGGGCTAGCAGATGTAGCTTTTCAAATTCTATGCGTGCACGTTCATATTTTTTTACGTCTACCAGTAATCGGGCATAAGCAAGTCTTAACTGCTTATTCTTTGGTTTAGTTAAAACTGCACGTTGCAGGCTGACCACAGCTTCTTCCCGTTTTTCCAGCTTAATCAGCATCTTAGCGCGTAGTGCATGCACATCAGAAATATCCTTGATGGCTAGTGCATTATCCAGATATTTGAGTGCTTCTTCGGGGCGGTTTGCCTGTGATGCAAGGTGTCCGTGCAAGTAGTGAGCGTAGGCGAAACTATCGTAATTGTCGGCTATCTTTTTAGAAACTTTTAGCAGGGTTTCGGTATTTTTCTCTCTTGCCATCAAACCTAGAATGGAAACAAAGGTCTGATCAGTCAGGGGATGTTGAGACTCAATGACCTGTTGTAAATATTTATAGGCAAGTTCGTCATTATCCTGCCGGATATAGATAGCAGCAATTATTTGCCTGGCCTCAGCTCTGTCTGGTTCCAGCTCAATCCAGCGTTCTGCTGCTTCCTGCGCTGCTTTCAGGTTTTGTCCAAAAACAGCGATTCTAACGGCTCTTTCAGCTATTTTAGGATCATTTTGGCTTAACGCGACAGCCAGGTAGTTATCAACGGCCAACTTGGTCTGACCATTATTGACAGCCAGTTCAGCAATAAGTAATTGGTAGACCGGGTCACTATCTATAGATTTTGCCTTTTCCAGTGTATGAATTTTACTGGTTTGGTACTGCAATAAATCTTCTTGCCCCTGAATTGAGGGGCTTAAATTAGCGCAACCAGTAATAAACGAGCTGGTTATTAAGGCAAATAGAAATTTGTTGTTTCGGTAGATACTAAAAGGCATACATAAACCTGAATTAAATCGAACTCTAAATAATTTGAACCTGAATGCAGCATGTGAAATCTTCTGTATTCGGCTTTTGAGTGTAGCACTCGGTTAATAATGCGAGAAGAATATTCTTCAAACTGCCTGATTAGAGCGCTAAAAAGTGCATTTGTTCAACGTTTTTAATTGATTAAGGTCATAAGATGTTAATGAGTGTTCTTGCTATTCGGTCGTTAATACCGGAAAATCGCGGGTTCGTTTTTGAATTAACTGGACGTATGTCTTTAATAGCGCTAGGAATTAACCACCAAACTGCACCCGTAGAGATACGAGAAAAAGTGACGTTTGCACCTGAGCAGATGGTAGATGCCTTAAAACAGGCTGTCGCTCTGGAAGAGGTTAATGAAGCTGTTATCGTTTCAACCTGCAATCGTACAGAGTTATATTGTGAAGTAGGCGAACAGTATAAAAATTCATTGATACACTGGTTATCCGAATTTCACTCGTTAGATTTTAATGAGTTGAACCCTTATATTTATCAACACCGTGATCAGGAAGCTACCCGCCATCTGTTTCGTGTAGCCAGTGGCCTGGATTCTATGGTGTTAGGTGAACCCCAAATTTTAGGCCAGCTGAAAACAGCTTACGACACGGCCTGCACCACCAATGTTGTTAAAACGGTATTGGGTCGTTTGTTTCAACATGGTTTTACTGTTGGAAAAAAAGTCAGAACAGATACTGCTATTGGTTCTAATCCGGTTTCAGTGGCATTTGCAGCGGTTTCTTTATCGAAACAGATATTTGGTGACCTGTCTCCATTGAATGCATTAATGATTGGAGCCGGTGAGACTATAGAGTTAGCTGCCAGACACCTGAAAGGAAAAGATATTGGTGGTATCACCATTGCAAATCGAACACTTCAACGTGCACAAAATCTGGCTGAAGAGCTGGGTGCCAAAGCGGTCACCATCGGGGAAATTCCAGAACAACTGATTAATGCTGACATTGTAATTTCATCAACTGCCAGTCAATTGCCTATTCTGGGTAAAGGTGCGACCGAATCAGCTTTGAAGAAACGTAAACACCGTCCGATATTTATGGTTGATCTAGCTGTGCCAAGAGATATCGAGGCAGAGGTTGGTGAGCTGGATGATGTGTATTTGTACACGGTCGACGATTTGAAAGAGGTTATTGATGAGAATCGTCGTTCGCGTGAAGAGGCTGCGAATGAAGCTCTGGATATTATTCAGACAGAAGTTGTTCATTTTGACCACTGGATAAGAACCCATAGATCGGCTGATGAAATTAGACAGTTACGCCAGAATGCTGAATCCTTAAAACAGGAGTGCCTGAAAAAAGCACAAAGTATGCTGGACGGTAATGAAGACCCGGTTAAGGTTATACAAACACTTGCTGCTAATTTGACCAATAAGTTATTGCATGGACCGACCATAGAAATGCGTAAGGCTTTAAAAGAAGATGATCAGCACCTCATTCAATTGTTGCATTCTTTGATTGATCACAGTTAATAACACCCGTTAAATTTCCACCAGAATACCCCAGGAAAAAATTCATGAAGGCTTCCATTTTATCCAAGTTAGAGATACTCAGTGCTCGTCATGAAGAGATTGCAGGTCTTCTCTCCGAGCTGGAAATCATCAATGATCAGAATCGGTTTCGTGCGCTATCCATGGAATATGCACAACTGGAAGATGTGGTAAAGGCATTTACCGAATATCAGAGCGTCGAGCAGGATAAGATAGCAGCAGAAGAAATGCTCAAGGAAGATGATGCAGACATGCGTGAAATGGCAGAAGAAGAAATTAATGACGCCAAAAAACGCATGGGTGAGCTGGAGATGGTATTACAGAAGCTGCTGTTGCCGAAAGATCCGAATGATAACAGTAATGTTTTTCTGGAAATCAGAGCGGGAACAGGTGGTGATGAAGCGGCTATTTTTGCCGGTGATTTATTTCGCATGTATAGCCGTTATACAGAAAATAAAAGATGGCAAATTGAGGTATTAAACAGAAATGAAGGCGAGCATGGTGGCTACAAAGAAATAATTGCTCGTATCATTGGGGCAGGAGCATATTCGAATTTGAAGTTTGAATCAGGAGCTCATCGTGTACAGCGAGTACCCGAAACAGAGTCTCAGGGAAGGGTGCATACTTCGGCTGCGACTGTTGCGGTCATTCCTGAAACTGCAGATGTAGAAAAAATTGACATAAATCCTGCCGATTTACGGGTCGATACTTTCCGTGCATCAGGTGCCGGTGGACAGCACGTTAATAAAACAGATTCTGCAATACGTTTAACTCACTTGCCAACAGGCACAGTGGTTGAATGTCAGGATGAGCGTTCTCAGCATAAAAACAAGGCTCGAGCGATGTCCCTTTTGCAGGCCAGAATTTATGATGCGGAAAAGCAAAAACAGGATAAAGAGCAGGCTGAAGAGCGAAAGTCTCTGGTTGGAAGCGGCGATCGTTCTGAAAGAATCCGTACCTATAATTATCCTCAGGGTCGCATGACCGATCACCGAATTAACCTCACTTTATACAAACTGGATGACATCATGTCAGGCAGTCTGGAACATGTTATCGATCCGCTGATGAATGAGCATCAGGCTGAACAGCTGGCCAATCTGGCTGAAGAAGTTTAACCGACATGATGATCAGGTAGGGTGCGCCGTGCGCACCGATGATATTAACAGTGGTGGGCAAGAAGCCCCCAATTCTATAAAAAAGCAGCTTGAGTGGGCGACCAAAACTCTATTTTCAATCAGTTGCTCTGCCGGCCTGGACAGTGAAGTATTACTGGCTTTTTGCCTGCAAAAGAATCGTACTTACCTGCTGACCTGGCCTGAAAGAGAATTAACTATTGATCAGCTTGAATGTTTTCAAGATCTAATCCGTAAGCGTTTGCAGCCGCAACCGGTGGCTTATTTAATTGGAAGTCGTGAGTTTTATTCAATGGAGTTGAATACAACCCCGTCCACACTGGTGCCCCGACCCGAAACAGAACTTATAGTCGATACTGTTCTGGATTTAATCACTGATATTGATTCTCCCAAAATTCTTGAGATGGGAACCGGTACAGGGGCTATTGCGCTGGCGCTGAAAAAATATCAGCCTGAATCTAATCTGCTGGCAACAGACATTAGCCAGCAGGCACTTGAAGTTGCTCGCTCAAATGCGGACAAACATGATTTGAATGTTTCATTTTTAGAATCAAACTGGTATCAGCATGTAGCACCTGGGAAGTTTGATGTGATTGTGTCAAATCCCCCTTATATTGCTGCAGATGATCCTTATCTCAGTCAGGGTGATTTACCTGCGGAGCCATTAATGGCTTTAAGCAGTGGAGAAACGGGGCTGGAAGCTCTGGAAATAATAATTCAGGGCGCTGAAAACTATTTAAATAATTCAGGCTGGCTGGTGCTGGAGCATGGTTATAACCAGCAAGTGCAGGTGACTGAGATGTTGGTAAAATATGGTTTCTGCAATGTAAAAACATTAAAAGACTTCAATGAATTGCCTAGAGTCAGTCTCGGATCCAGAAAATAATTAGAACATATAATTGTTGTACTTTGTGATTGTCCCAAGTAGGCTTAATAGCATGGATGACGATATTCATATAAGAGAAAGAAAAATTTGCCTTGCCCAAAATGGTGAAGAAACACAGGCTGCAGATGCCTGTGCAGCTTTGCGCGGGATCAAAGGTGTGTATGATGCCCAGCCAGTCTCTAGTTCCCGTCTCACGCTTTCATATTCATTAAAACACCTGACTTTTGAGTTAATTGAAGAGCTGCTTAAAGAACTGGGTTTTTATCTTGATGATTCAATTCCGGCCGTGATCAGGCGTAATATCTATCAGTATCTTGAGGATAATGCGCGAGAAGGTATTGAAGTTATCGAAGAAGATCAGACTCTAGCTTGTGATATTGATCCAAAAATTCCGCACGAAGAACAGGATGAGTACTGGAATAACTATCGTTAAATTTTTTGTAACTCTTGAATAACAAATTGTTACTCTATGATTGGTGGCTGGAACAGCCTGATTCGCTACTCAGCGTATTCAAAAAAGTCAAAAATACTCACCACTAAGTCACGAAGGTAAATTGTTATTTAGCAATCAGCTTTTAAAATTATGACAATGACTGATTTATCTGATTACTTTTAGCATTATTTGTTTTTCTTCGTGTAGTTAACAGCATAGCCTGGCCGCTTTGATCATACTCTGGTAGCAGTTGCTAGATATAATGGCCGTTGCTCTATTAGCATCGTGCATTTCCTTTTTTACAAAAACGAATACCGGTCATTCAAGAGCTTCTGTTGGAAATCTAATCAAGAGTAAAGGTAGATTCCTTCCGGTAGCAATTTGTCTCTTCACGACCCAATCCAGTCAGTCCTGACAGGTTGTAGGCATCGTCTCTGAACTGGCGTAAAGGGTCGTTGATCAATAGAGCGTGAAGAACAAACAAATAGGTATACTGTCCCCGGATTTGTCAAAAGGCTTTCACCTTTCTTCATGACACACTGGCGTTACCGGTCATAGCCATTCGACACCGTGAATGCATGAAACGGAAAATAGGTTGTCCCGGTATGGCCTGGACCTTCGACAGCAAGATTAATATTCCGGCTTGCAGCAAAAGAAAAGTGTCTCTATAGTGAGTTAACATACGTTAATATAAAAAATAGAGTGATGACTAAAATCCCTTCAGTATTTAAGCTACTTTATTTCATTCATTTTATCTTTCTACTTTCTTCTTGTGGTGGAGGTGACGGCGAACCACCAACAGATTCTTCTAACTCTGGTAACACCATCAGTGCTACCTACACCAAAGGCCCTGTAACAGGCGCTACAGCACTTCTTAAAGATTCCAACGGCATAATCGTAGCAGGTCCTGTAACTACCGTAAATGGGCAGGCAACTTTTGAAAACGTAACATATATAGGGGTTGTATATAGCGTTTTCAGTGGCGGAAGTTATACCGATGAAGCAACAGGAGTAACAGTAACACTCGATAGCAGCTTTGAAATACGCTCAGGCGCTATCAATACCACAGGATCAGGAATCCTTGCACTAACAGCCACACCTCTAACCGAAATAGGTTTTCAACGAGCCGTTACACAAAATGGTGGAAATATTGATTTAAGCATTGTAAATAATCACATTGAACAAGTTGCCGATGAGTATGGGTTAGACAACATTGATCTTACCGCGGTAGCTCCGACAGCATTAGAAAGCATCACAGGAAGCAGCGATGAAGACCGTTATGGAGTGGTGCTCGCAGCTATAACACAACAACAACTTAACAACAACCAAACACCTGGTACGGCAGCATTAGAAAACTACATCAACAGTAGTGTAACCACCATTGACCCAGTCGAATTGGCTACCGCTGTCTTAGACTTACAAACGAATACAGTAACCCAGAGCTTTATCAACACAATAGTTGTTAATAACATCACCAACCATATTGGGAGAACCAATTTTACCGTAGGGGGCATTGTCAGTGGCCTAACTGAAAGAGTGATATTACAAGCTAATAATGATGATGACCTTACAATCAATGCCAATGGAGTTTTTACTTTTAGTAAAGCAATGCTCCAGGGTACGCTCTATGCGATCACTATAACGGCACAACCTACAGGCCAAACGTGTAGCATCAGTAATGGAAGTGGTACCGTAATAACTATGGATGTAACAAATATATCTGTTAGCTGCACGACGAATCCGCCACCAACCTACAGTATTGGTGGCACAATCAGTGGTTTGACTGGAACTCTGGCCTTACAAAACAATGCCGGTGATACCTACACTACCACCAGTAATGGCAGCTTTAACTTTGTAACCAGCGTAATTGAAAGTGGTAGTTATATCGCAACCGTATTCACACAACCTGCAGGCCAAACGTGTAGCATCAGTAATGGAAGTGGCATCGTAGCAACAGTGGATGTGACGAATATCGCTGTTAACTGTGAGACGAATCCACCACCCACTTACAGTATCGGTGGCACTATCAATGGTTTGACTGGAACCTTAATCTTACAAAATAATTCCGGCGATACCTATACCACCACCAGCATCGGAAGTTTCAACTTTGCAACCAGCGTAATTGAAAGTAGTTCTTATAGCGCAACCGTATTTACACAACCTGCAGGCCAAACGTGTAGCATCAGTAATGGAAATGGTACTGTAGCAACAGCAGATGTAGATAATATTGCGATTGTCTGTATACATAATGTGAACTATGTTGACATCTTATCAGGCGGTAGCCCAATAGGGGCATACTGGTATGTTGGTGACAAAAAATGGGAGCGGGAAAGCTGGTATGACTGCCAGGGTTTCATTCAGACAGACCTCAGTGATTCGTCGATTTTTTTAAGTAATACTGCCGGAACCGAGAATCTAGAGATAAATCTTGAAGAGATGACCATTACTTCGGGGCAAACTCAAATAGAAGAGGTATTTGGGTTTGGCCAGACAGATAGGCCAGGAGAGTCGTATGTATTATGCCCAAGCACAAGTAATGACCACACACCGGTGATCACATCGGCAGTTGCAGCAGAGGTAAATGAAGGCAAGACAATGGTTCTGAACCTGGA
>JABHSO010000080.1 GCA_018669845.1 Gammaproteobacteria bacterium
CTCTAAAACGATTTCACTAATAATTCACACCAGCTAATGGAACACCTAAATTAAAAAATTGTTTAATTTACAAAAGACATAAAAAAGGACGCCAATGGACGTCCTTAAATGTATATATGGTGCCGATGGCCGGAGTCGAACTTAATACTTAACTCATTGTTTAAAAACATTTTGATGCGAACTACTATTTACTTATACCAACATATATACCAACAAATAATTTCAGTGGGGACAGTTTCAAAGGTATATTCCATATTCATTTATCCATGTTACTCAGCTCATTTGCAAGAACATATCTATAACAAGTCCATTATGACCAATTGCTATTAAAGCCTTCCCGTAATACTTTTCGCATTCGCCCGAATTTATTAGTGTGATCACTGACACTCAATCAAAACTGTATATTTTTTTGCTGCTTCAGCAATCTTAGAAATATTAATTTTTTTAGATTTTTCGTTGAAAGCATAATTTACTGAATTGGCACCTAAAAAGCTCAAGGCAGTCGACTGTTTTATAGCAAAGTTTGCTCCTTGAACAACGTCGCCTAACACTTTAGCTGATTTAACTGCATTTATTTTTGAAACAATTATACCTACAATCAGACCTTTTTCATCATGCAAGGGACCACCACTGTTCCCAGCGTTAACTGCTGCAGAAATTTGCAAATGTCTTGAATCATTATCCATGCCAGAAAGAGCCGAAACGATACCCTCTGACACATTTAATCCATCACCCAAAATACCTCTTAGAGGATAGCCAGTAACGACTACACTTTCACCTAGACCAATCGCTCTTCCTGAACGAAAATATGAAACCGATGAGCTACTTTCTCCTTGGAGAAGAGCCAAGTCATTTACATTATCGCTGGCCAAAACAAGTATTTGTTTATGATTAACAAATACTTTCTTGCATTTATCTATAACGTGTTGATTTGTTAGTATATGTCCAGCTTTAGATACTCTAAACCCTGTACCCTTAGGTCTAATTTTACCGGAATATAACTTCTCTTTTGATTCAACAATCTTTTTATTATCTCTATTCTCGTAATCATAATTCTGCGCATGATCGACCTGTTCTACAGACATCTCCTTTTCAAGAACTATTATATTAGTTTTTGCATCTTCATTACCACTTGATGCTGCCAAATTAAACCAAAAATACGATTCGATTATATCCTTTTCGACACCAAGCCCCTTATACAACATATAGCCAAGTCTAAATTGAGCAATTATTACTCCTTCTTCAGCAGATTTTCTATACCATTTCGCTGCTTTCAAATAATTTTTTGGTACTCCTGATCCGTAATAATAAGACTGAGCTAAGCGCGCTTGAGCCTGGATATCACCATCATTAGCTCCATTTTGGAATAATTCATAAGCCTTTTTAAGATCCTTTTCTACTCCTTTACCCGTGGCATAAAGTAAACCAAGGTAAGCATTAGCTTCATCATTATACCTATCGATTGCTTTCTGATACCAATAAGCAGCTTTTTCAAAATCCTCCAAGTCAAATTGAAATAACTTACCTAAATTAAAATCCGCCTTGAGATGCAAATTTTTTGATGCTTTTTTGTACCAGAAGATGGCTTTCTCGATATTTTTACTCACCCCATCTCCTTCACTATACATAATGCCAAGATTATTTTGAGCAAAAGAATTACCTAACTCTGCTGCTTTAAAGCGATACTTAATTGATTTTTTTTTATTCTTTTCAACTCCTTCACCATATAAATAAGCATCAGCTAATGCATCATAGGAATAAGCATCCCCCTTCTCAGCAGCTTTTTTATACCATTCAACAGCTTTTTTATAGTTTTTGGGATATTCCTTATACTCACCAAACCAATAGAAACTTCCCATTTCACTTAATGCAGAAGGGTGTTCATTATTCAGTGCTTTGTAGAACCATATTTTTGATTGCTTTTTATCTATTTTGACGCCAACCAAACCATTTTTATAAGCAAGATACAACCTGTACTGACTTTCTCCATAATTATTTTCAGCTGATTCTTTGAATAACCGCAGTGCTGTTTTCTTATCTTCTTCGAAACTATACCTTCCCCATTCGAGTGATAATGCTAAAAAATATTTAGCTTCGTCATCACCTTGTTTGGCTAAAGATTGAAGCTCTTTTTTTGATTGATACTTACCATAAATTAACTCTTCAGCTATCAGTAAAGGTTGGTATATCAATAAAAATAAACTCAGTAATGGATAAATAAATTTCCCTGTCAATTTAAATTTATAACTACCCATCAGTTTAAATCCTCTTCCACTGTTAAACCATCAATATAAAAAGCTATTCATACAAATACTTCTGAAACCCGATAAAAGTAACGCGTATAACAACGAGAGAGGCAATCTCTGCATTAACATCGCTAATCGTATTGTACTTAAATTTCAATCAAGCTACTCATTTTGAGCGTATTCCGTTGATTCCTGCCATCTATTCCACATGAAAGCTGCACCTAAACCGGACGAAGGCTGCCACCTTCAGAGCGATAGCTATGCGGGGTTTTGTATATTGTTAATTCAAATGGGTATCAGCTGTCAACTTGTACTTTCTTTTACGCATAGATTCTCTGGAGGACTAAAAGGACAGGCTTACCGGATGTCTGTGTAAAGGACTCGCCGGTTTGCCAACCCACCAGGGCGAACCATAGCGGGTTGGTTGTTTAATTACCGGGAGTTTTTACACTCGGATAAACTTTTTCAGCTATTCCTTTTAAGTCCAGTTTTTCCATTGTGCCGTTATCAATATCATCAAGTATTCCTTGAGCCTGAATCATCAAGTTTTCAACTCGTTGTCGTATCCGTCTATGGTCGGCATCAAGAATCATAGCGCAAGCCTTAAGATTAAAAGCTTCGTCTTTTGTCAGTTTATATTTCCAAAACAATAGGTTGTTTAAAAAATTGCTTATTCTTTTCATGAGTTATTCTCCTTGATATTGGCTGCCAGGATATCAATTGCCGCCTGTTGTGCGTCTGGGTGTAGTTTCAATAAAAACTCTGTTGCTTCCATAAACTCCTTTTCAAGTACCACCTTCGCCGGTATTTGCCATTTACTCGCAAGCCTTTGGTTTCTCATTTCAGCCTCACGTTCATATTGAACTGTATCCTGAGCCATTCCATAGATTACCTGTTGATTGTTAGACATGCCTGGCTGACTCCAAAAATCAAATTTTCTCAGTTTTTCGTATGGAATCTTAGAAAGTTCTGCCTCAGCACTTTTAATTTCTGCTGATAAAATACTCATGACTTACCCTCCGTTTCAATTTCATACTGGAGTGCTGCGCGCATACATTCAGTAAAGTTATAAAAGCCACTGATATCTTGATCATCCATAATATCTTTCGGGGTTACATTTTGCAGGTATGCCAGTCCATGACGGACGGTAGAAAGTGTATCTGATTGACGAGTGTTACCAATGAAAGGATTTAACCTACTGGCTGATTCTCTTGTTTTACTCATGATTGCACCTCCTGTGAACCATAATCCCGCCACAGACGATGACCTTCACGATTACCGGCATTCCAGGCGTCTGATTCAGCTGTGCCTAACTCATAAATATTTTTGAGTTTTGCGCCTGTTTCTTTGAATTGAAGTGTTTCCAGTACGCCAGATAGATAAGCCTGGCTTTTGATGCTTTTTACTGCGTCATTGGGGAATGACTGATTGAACAGTTGTTGTGCTTTAGACATTTCATGTCTCCTCGATATAGTTTAATTAAACCACCCGTACCGGCTTCAATCGGTAATAGGTGGCAACTGTGCAAGGTTGAAGCTACCGCATCAAGGAAACAGCCGATCCGAAGACCGCCCCACACAGCCGCCATAAAGCGGACACAAAAAAACCAGCGCATCGGCTGGTCTGTGCGCCTTGATATAAACGGGGCTTCAATCCCGATGATAGATTTTGCTATCACTGACATGAATATAGGCTTGCATTAAAGATATGTCAAAGCCTGATTGATGATAAAAACTTTAATAGACTAAGGTGGTTGTGAGATAGTCGCAATTAAAGCAACTTAATTTATGAAGGATCTGAATCTAAATGAAAAAGTCAAAATCTACGATCAATGGCAAGACCTTGCCAGAGGTCTCAGAGTCGATTAGCAAGAAGCAATGCAAACAAACGGATTTTTCCAGGGAAACTGACTCCACCTCATTCCGGGCGCTATGCTCACCCGCGAGCATGTTACAGAACTCCTCCGACAAGAAACCCTGGCGCACTACTGTCTTGATGTGCTGGAACCGTTTTATAAATTGGCTATTCTAAAATAAATGAATTGCTTCATGTCTGGGATTTTCTGAAATCAACAATGAAAGCACTACATAGAGAATTTTTCGTAATACTTAAGGAGTAAGCATCCCGCTACGATGAATGCCAAAAAAATAATCTTAACCCTCTATCCCAACGTCCGAAACGATAGCGGGACTAATTTAATTATAGTTGATTCACCTGACATCGCAATCGAGGGTGGAGCCAAAGCTATGGTAACCTGGATAAGTAAAAAAGCCTCGGTTTGAGTACGAAGGCACGGGTTATATTCCCCCGCACGATGGTTCACTCAAAACAAGGCTCTACTAATAATATAGTTTATCGTGATGCTATTTTCAATGATGATTAGCGGGATGGCCTTGTCTGCACGGTATAACTTTTAAACCTTAGATTTTATTAGGTTTTTGAACTGACCCACCTATTTATTTATTTCTACCCTTGTCCTAACCTTGTCGTTATACGAGAGAAAGCTGTGTGCATTATTCGTTTACTATTCAGCCAAAGGAGGCTAAGAAAAGACATTTAGCTGATTAATCAGGTATACAGCTCAAATAGCTAGCCAGATTAGCCTTGGTCATACTTCCAGTAGGTAACTCGACTCCTTCAGCCTTTTAGATTCGAGCAACATTCTGGAGCTTGTTATTTTTCACCTGCCATTGCCCTGACTGCTTTAAATGCTCTATCAGTAAAATATAGTCTCTTTTTGTACCAGGTAACTTTATATCTTTTGATTGTGTAACACTTTCAATAGCCATTATTATTTGATTCACTGGCAATTGATTCTCTTTTGCCATCGACAGGCATTTAGCCAGATCGGCAGGAAGTCTAATAGTTGCAGTCCCGGTGCCATCAGTGTTCCATGTAGTCTTTCGTCCAGCCTTATTTCTTTTACCACCTCTAACCATGATTAACCCTCTATGTTTGATTGTGTTACAGATTCAGAAATACTATATAGTTTGATTGTGTAACACAATCTAAAACATAACTATGATGGGCTTTATGGTGAAGTTATATTTTTTAGCTCAGTATGGAATTTTTAGTACTTATTGACAGGGTAATAAAACTGACTTATTTTAACCTTATCCCCGCTATCGCTCTGGGCGTAGGATTTCACGGCATTAGCAGTGGTCGTAGCAGGTACTTCATTCTAGCAAGGGAATATTCATTTAATCAGCATGAAGTAACCAATGCTGAAAATTAATTACAGACTTCCTTGCCATAAAACAGGTTCAATACTATATTTTCTCGGTCAGACGTTTCTGATAACCCCGTAAACGGCTGGTGTGACTGGTGCAAGCCCTCCCCAGATTGCCCTGCGGGGTTTTTATTATTCCCTTGCGGGATATATAGGAAAACTGATTTCTAGCCGCCCTAGGCTAATTTAATGGGTTTATGGTGTGTTTTTATTATCAGGATCTATCTGTAATAAAATTTAGCACTCAACACCTTCTTGTGTATTATATTATTATCATCTTGTGGAAGGTTGCCACCGAGACGTTTTTGACGTTAGAGGAAGGAAGGTATTCTATATCTGGCATTTACTCGCGTGTGTGCGCTTTCTGCAAGATGCTTTTTATATATTTAGCCCTGAGCGTTTGCAGTGTCCTGACCGGTTTTATCAGGAGGGCTGGCAAATGGGGCAGACTTACCGGATGTCTGTGTAAAGGGTTCGCTCCTTACTAAAACTACTGTAATATTGTTTAGCTTTCCGCATGTCTGCTCGGTTGGCCTGGCCAGGCTCAGCAACAGGTACAACTGTAGAAGCGGGTTGACCACTGGGGTCAACGGAGTGTGTTTGCGGTGCACTCCAAAGCATTGCTTAATCTGATTTATAACATATCCTCCAATAACCTCTTTTGCTCACGTAGTACTCTGGCTATTTCCCGTCCAGACTGGCGCTGTCCGCCTTTATAAGCATTCATAGATATCCTGGCCTTGCCTTCTGCTGTTTTAGGTCCTGTGCTCTTTTTCCAGGGTTTCCATCGGTGAATTAACTTCGATTGCAGCTCCTTCGTTGCTTTTGTCCGTGAGTAACTCATTATCTTCACCTGATTGTTTGAATGGCGATTCTTTAGATTCTTGCGCTTGCGGAGCAAGACCATTGTTTATTTGTTGATGACCATGGCTGATATTTGCCTGTTTTGCTATGACGGTACGCGGGTTCTTTATATTGGATATTGCTTCAAGGGTGCACCTTGACTGTGTTTGCGCTCGAAGAGCCAGGCGCATAAAAGATTCAAAATGGTGTATCTGATCAGAAGAGAATGCTTTTTCAGTCAGTGTTGTGAATAGTGACTCCAATGCTATAGCCTGATTACTCAGCATAACTTGGGCATGGTGCATATCAGTCCTGCAAATTTCTTTGCTTGTTTCATTCAAATATTCAATGAGTTCTTGGGGTTTCAATCCCGAATCTTTAAAACCACTCGCAGCAGCAGTAATGTTTCTACATGCTGAAGCCTGTGTAGATACAGCTACCTGTTCAACAGTTGCCAAATCTGATTTTGCTTTGGTAAGACTTTTGGGTGTTTTTTGTTTTTTCTGGGATGTCATTTCATTTCTCCTTAATTGCACTAGTGTCATTAAGCGAATAATTCTGGGTAATTGGTGCGCCCGTAAAGTTCAAAATCCTGTTTGGCTCTTTTCAGTTTCACTCGTTCAAGAGACTCAATTTCTTTTTGGCCATCAATATCAGACATATCAAGTACATCCTCTAAAGCCATTTGAATTAGGCTGGTTAAATCCTTCGGGTGTACCTAATTCAATCAACTCTTTTTCAACCAGGTGAATAGCTTGTTTTATTTCAGGAATGAGTTTCACATTAACGGTGATTCCCTTTCGGGTTGGTTGTGGATCTTGACCCTCTTTTTCAACATAAACTCGAAGTGAAAAAAGGTCGTGACCTTTGAACTCAGTTAATTCAGCTCGAATGAACTCTGAGCTGTTTTTTTCAATGTCAGTGATAATCTTGTTCATGGTTTCTCCAGTATTAAACTGTTATTAATTCCTACTACCCTTGGTATATATATAAAGGTGTACTGCGTTAGTACCGAAGGAATGTCAAAAGTGGGCTTTTTAGGTACTGCGTTAGTACCGATAGCGTTCATAATTTGGCTCCTTTTGCTGTCATCGGTACTGCGTTAGTACTTGATCGGTACTGCGTTTGTACCAATGATTTATTTTTCAATGTGTCAAAGTTGGAACAATACCTTTCAGGCTTCACCCATTTATCAATGACATTTTTCCAGTTACCAGATGCTACTTTTGTGGGTTTAATATCAAGTTTACCGCCACACTCATCAATAGAATGGAAAGTCAGGGCATAGAGGTGAGGGGTTTTATTTAAACCGCCAATACGAGTTCGAACAATCCAGCCATAATGTAGTAATTCATCAATAGCCAGATAAAGGGTTTGCTTGGAACCCCACCCCCGTTTTTTCATCATAGAGAAGGTAATACATAAATCACCATTGTTGTGACCGTTATATTGAGCTGCCACATCAATAAAAAGTCTGACCCCTTTGTGAGTCATGTTGGTAAAATTTTCGTGATCCAGGCATCTATGAGGCAGGGCAGTAAACCGACCGGACTCTTTTCGGCCTTTAGCTTTTGAATAACTTTTTGCCATGACAACTACCTACAAAATATTAAGCAATTGAATAGCCGGTAAATGCTCTGATTCATAACCAAACTGGACAAGCAGATTAGCCACTTGGCAGGGATCATTCCACTGGCTGACAATTACCCACTGATTATCCTTTAAGACTCTCAGGCTAAAGATGGGATTATCAGAAGCTTTATCTTTAACCAATTTGAGTCCATCAGCCAGAAAGGCTATGTTTACGATTGAAAGGCTCATGCTGCTTTACCCTCCCATTTACCGGAGAACAAAACATACTCAGCAACACGATGATTTTTTCCACATGATGTCTGTTCAATTTTCCAGTGAGTCTGAATATTTAAGCCGAAGTTGTATCTCAACTCCCAAACTCTAGTTGCTGGCATCATGATATCGAGTTCAGCACGAGCAAATATTGTTGATACAGGATGCTTTCTTAATTCAGCTTCTAATCTATACCGCTGAGCTACCGCAGAATTGTTTTGCATTTCGCACTGATTCTGTTCTCTGGCAAGGCTGGTTGATTTACTGTTAGTTTGAGGTTTGCTAGAATCTGATCTGCGACGATTAGATGATAGCCCTTGCCCCTGTATCCTCAGGGGCGGGGCTTTTTCGTTTATCATGCCGCCTACCCTCTTGAAGCAGCAAGGCGCTGTTCAATCCAGTTTTGAATATCTGATTCAAGCCATGCCACAGCACGACCACCTAAATTAATTTGTTTGGGAAATGTACCTTCAGCTATGCGCTGATAGATTGCAGACCGGGATAAGCCGGTATCTTTTTTGACTTCTGGAAGTCTTTGGAATGACTGGTTCATTAAACTTACTCTCCAATGTTAAAAAATCCGTACTGGACGGGCTTGGAAAGTAGTTAATCAATAATGTGATCCAATAAAAATGGGGTAATAGGGTATTTAATAGGGGGTATTTGTTTTTTTACCCCTTTCTTCTGCCTGTTTTAAATTTACATAAATTCTGTTCTTTAAAAAAACCTTTAATCGTTTCAGGCGAAGATGGAGGAAATATTTTATTATTGGCTTTTGATAACTCACCCCATAGCTCTGATTGTGTAATTTCTAATGGTTTAGATAAATCAAAATTTTTAGCTGTCAACCAACCCAATAAGACCAACGACCTTTTCTCATTAATGAATATCGCTTTATCCTGAACGAGTGCTTTTTTCTTCCCTTCATTTTTAAGTAACACTGATAAATTTTCTGGTATCTTGTAACCTCTTGAATCAGCCCATTTAACAAATTCTGTAGGATCTACACACTCCCCAACTTCCTTTGACTCTTCATCCTTCAGTTGCTTCAGTCCGCCTAAATCGATGCTATCTTGGGCTATTTCATAAATAGCTTGATGAGAGTCACTCCAGGTACCAGAAACTATCCCATTTCTATAGATTGGATAATCTTCCTTTAAAAGTGTCACCGCCAATCTAAGAGACCATCGATCCAAGTTGGACCAATCATGCTTACGCTGGTCGTAATCATTAGATTTAAAGGTCATTCCACAACGCCCGATCCGTTAAATATATTTCCTCTCTCATTACTTTTTTCCTATGTAAGTCATCAAAAAATCAAACCAAGGCAGGAAGTAAAGATACTGCTTTCCGGGATCAACAATAGACTTAGAAAACTCGGTTAATTATTTACTGCTTTATTTATCGGCACGACATTGGAGCCTACCTTTAATCCATCCAAGTAATCGCTATACCATTGCATCATATCGGTACGTTCAGCCAGATACTGAGACCGGTTATATGCCGCCCTCACCTTGTTTCTTTCACCATGGGCTAATTGGCGTTCTATAACATCAACGCGAAAACCCGACTCATTCAGGATGGTACTGGCGGTAGTTCTGAAGCCGTGTGCGGTTGCATCAAAGCCAAGCCGTTTTCTAATGGCATAAGTGAGCGTATTTTCACTCATAAGCTTTCTGTAATTGTGGGAGCCAGGAAACACCAGATCATAGCTACCTGATAATTGATGGATCTTTCCAAGTAATACAATAGCCTGTTTTGATAAAGGAACAATATGCTCCTCATTCATTTTCATTTTCTCAGCCGGTATACGCCAGACAGCTTTTTCTAAATCAATATCTTTCCATTCTGCTGATCGTAATTCACCCGGCCTAACAAATGTATAAACGATTAACTGCAAGGCATAACGGGTCAATAAATAGCCAGGGTAATTATCCAGCTCGTTAAGAAATACCGGCAATTCTTCGAACTTGAGTGATTTTCTATGCTGAACCTTGCGAGTGCGTATCACATCCTTGAGCGCATCTACGGGATTCTGTTCTGTATAACCTGTTTGTATGGCATAACGGAAAACAGAGCTGATACGCTGCTTAACACGGCTTGCCACATCCAATGCGCCCCTATCCTCAATCATTTTGACTACATGGAGCACATCACGGGTTTTAATATCATTAATAGGCATATCACCTAGATATGGCAGGGCATCAGCTTTGATTGTCCACCAGACCCTTTCAGCATGATCTTTACTCCATCGGCCTGACTCCTTCTCGTGCCATTCTTCAGCTATAGGTAGGAATGTTGATTTAACCTTTAATGCTTTTTCCTGCCTCTTGATTATTGCAGGGTCATCACCATCCTGAATCATTCGCTTTGCATTTAATGATTTAGATCTGGCTTGAGCCAATGTCACAACAGGATAAACACCTAGGGCAAGCGTCTTCTGCTTTTGTTGGTATCGATACGATAAACGCCAATATTTGGAACCATTAGGGCGAATTTCCAGATTTAGGCCTTTTCCATCAGTCAATTTATAAGGCCTGCTCTTGCTCTTAGCCTGTTTCACCTGCACTGCTGATAACTTACCTGATAGCTCATTCATGGTAATGAACCCTCCATATCTGTTGGTACATTTACAAATCGAATCAAGATACCAACATATATACCAACAAATTTTCAGGATGTCAATGGAAGACAAAGAACACTATAAACCTATAGAACAGCTACAGACAAAGGTTTTAGGCACAAAAAAGGACTTCCATGGAAGCCCTGATTCTTGCTTATGGTGCCGATGGCCGGAGTCGAACCGGCACAGCTCTCGCCACTACCCCCTCAAGATAGCGTGTCTACCAATTCCACCACATCGGCTTTGAATTGAATTAATTTGCCGGGGGCAAATCAGAGTCTGAGGTTGTAGTACCC
>JABHSO010000034.1 GCA_018669845.1 Gammaproteobacteria bacterium
CTGAGGACGGTAACCATTAAAGAATGGTGTATGACGTCCACCTTCATCCTTTGACAGAATGTAGATTTCAGCTTCAAATTTTGTATGCGGTGTAATAGAACCTGGAGCAGCCAGTACCTGACCACGCTCAACGTCTTCACGCTTCGTTCCACGCAACAGAATACCAACGTTATCACCGGCACGACCTTCGTCCAGTAACTTACGGAACATTTCAACACCCGTACAAGTTGACTTTTGAGTCTCTTTAATACCTATGATTTCGATTTCTTCACCAACCTTAATGATTCCGCGCTCGATACGTCCGGTTACTACCGTTCCACGACCAGAGATAGAGAATACGTCTTCAACTGGCATGATGAAATCACCGTCGATAGCACGCTCGGGTTCTGGTACATATGTATCAAGAGCTTCAACCAGTTTCATGATTGATGGTACGCCGATATCACTTTGATCACCTTCCAGTGCTTTCAGCGCTGAACCTGTGATGATTGGTGTATCGTCACCTGGGAATTCGTACTGGTCTAACAGCTCACGAATTTCCATTTCAACTAATTCTAATAACTCTTCATCGTCGACCATGTCCGCTTTGTTCATGTATACAACAATGTAAGGTACGCCAACCTGACGCGATAACAGGATGTGCTCACGAGTCTGAGGCATTGGGCCATCAGCTGCAGAACAAACCAGAATAGCACCGTCCATTTGAGCAGCACCAGTAATCATGTTCTTAACATAATCTGCGTGGCCCGGGCAATCTACGTGTGCGTAGTGACGGTTTGCTGATTCATATTCAACATGAGATGTCGCGATTGTAATACCACGCTCTCTTTCTTCAGGGGCATTATCGATTTCATCGAATGCTTTCGCTTCGCCGCCCATTGCTTCGGCCATGACTTTGGTTAACGCCGCTGTTAACGTCGTTTTACCATGATCCACGTGACCAATCGTTCCCACGTTTACATGGGGTTTGTTTCTTTCGAATTTTTCCTTTGACACGACCTATATACCTCTTACAAACCTAATAATAAAACCAACAAATTTACAAACTAAATTAATCTACCTAAAAACCACTTTTAATCACGGATTTAACAACTGCCTTCGGTGCTTCCTCATATTTCTCGAACTCCATTGAATAGGTAGCCCGACCCTGAGTCGCAGAACGAAGATCAGTAGCGTAACCAAACATTTCGGCTAGCGGCACCGAAGCACGAATAATCTTTCCAGCAGGAGCATCATCCATGCCGTGAACAATGCCACGACGTCGATTTAAATCTCCCATGACATCTCCCATATAATCTTCAGGAGTTACCACTTCAATACTCATCGTCGGCTCAAGCAAGGCAGGTGAAGCGTTTAATGCCCCTTCTTTAAGCGCCATCATTCCGGCAAGCTTAAAAGCCATTTCGTTCGAGTCAACATCATGATAGGAGCCGTCATACAGTGTTACCTTGATATCCACCATGGGAAACCCACCGAGAACACCATTATGTAACTGCTCCTGAATACCTTTATCAATGGCCGGGATAAAATCCCTTGGTACCACTCCACCGACAACGGCATTTTCAAATTCGTACCCAGAACCTGGTTCTTTTGGTTCCAGCTTTAACCAGACATGCCCATACATACCCCGACCACCGGACTGACGTATAAACCTGCCTTCCTGCTCAACCGACTTGCGAATAGTTTCACGATATGAAACTTGCGGTTTACCAATATTAGCCTGAACTTTAAATTCACGCTGCATTCTGTCTACAATGATTTCGAGATGCAATTCACCCATACCCGAAATAATAATCTGTCCTGATTCTTCATCAGTGTGCACATGAAAAGACGGGTCTTCTCGGGTTAACTTACCCAGTGCGACACCCATCTTCTCCTGATCTGCTTTTGTTCTTGGCTCGACTGCAACCGCGATTACCGGTTCAGGAAACTCCATTCGTTCAAGCGTTATAGGTGAACCCACATCACACAGGGTATCACCGGTTGTTACTTCTTTAAGTCCTACAGCTGCAGCTATATCACCAGCGCGGACTTCTTTGATCTCTTCACGATGATTGGCATGCATTTGCAACAACCGACCTATTCGCTCTTTCTTCCCCTTTACAGGGTTGAACACAGAATCACCCGATTTCAACACACCGGAATAAACCCTGAAAAACGTCAAATTCCCAACAAAGGGATCTGTCGCTATTTTAAAAGCAAGCGCTGCAAACGGCTCCTTATCATCAGGATGGCGTTCAGCCTCTTTGTCATTATCAAGAACACCTTTAATAGAAGGCACATCTATTGGCGAAGGCATGTAAAATACTATCGCGTCCAATATTGCCTGAACACCTTTATTCTTAAAGGCACTACCACAAAATGTCGGCACTACTTCACCGGCAAGTGTTCTTAATCGAATACCCAGATGAATCTCATCAGCATTTAAATCACCTTCTTCAAGGTATTTTTCCATCAGTTCGTCATTGGCTTCAGCCGCAGACTCAAGCATATGCTCTCGCCATTCTTCACAAATGGGCAGCAAATCAGCAGGAATATCCTCTTCTACATAGGTAGCACCCATGTTAGATTCATCCCAGATAATCGCTTTCATCTTAACCAGATCAATGACGCCACTGAAATTTTCTTCAGCCCCGATATTAATCTGCATTGGCACCGGATTACTGCCAAGTCGCGTTTTAATCTGATCTACCACGCGCAAAAAATCTGCACCAGCACGATCCATCTTGTTAACGAAAGCCATGCGCGGCACATGATATTTATTAGCCTGACGCCATACAGTTTCAGACTGCGGCTCTACACCACCAACCGCACAAAAAACAGCACAAGCTCCATCTAATACACGTAAACTCCTTTCAACCTCGATGGTAAAATCGACGTGGCCAGGTGTATCAATAATATTGATACGATGTTGCTCAAACTGCCCATCCATTCCTTTCCAGAAACAGGTCGTTGCAGCAGAGGTTATAGTAATACCTCTTTCCTGCTCCTGCTCCATCCAGTCCATGGTGGCAGCACCGTCATGCACCTCTCCTATCTTGTGAGATACACCGGTATAATAAAGAACTCTTTCTGTGGTCGTAGTCTTCCCAGCATCGATGTGAGCCATAATACCAATATTACGGTATTGACCAATCGGGGTTGCACGTGCCACAACAAATTCCTTAAGTTAAATTTACTACCAGCGAAAGTGAGAGAAAGCTTTGTTAGCTTCAGCCATTTTATGCGTATCTTCACGCTTTTTAACCGCTGAACCTTTACTCTCAGACGCATCAAGCAATTCGCCCGCTAATTTGCTGGCCATTGTTTTCTCGCCGCGCTTTTTTGCCGCATCAATCAACCAGCGCATTGCCAGTGTATTACGACGTGAAGGACGAACTTCAACAGGAACCTGATAAGTAGCACCACCAACTCGACGAGATTTAACCTCTACAACAGGACGTACATTTTCCAATGCCTTTTCCATCATTTCGACAGAATCCTGGTTAGATTTCTCAGCGACAGTATTCAGCGCTCTGTACATAATCTTTTCTGCAATGGATTTTTTTCCACTACGCATGATCATGTTGATAAATTTTGATACCTGTGTCCCACCAAATTTTGGATCAGGTAAGATTTCTCTTTTCGGGACTTCTCTACGTCTAGGCATTATATTTTCCTATATCTTAATTTAGGGCAATTCTTATTTAGGACGCTTAGCGCCATATTTTGAACGACCTTGACGACGCTCTGAAACCCCTTGAGTATCCAGGCTTCCACGAACTGTATGATAACGAACACCAGGCAAATCTTTTACACGACCGCCTCTTACCAGAACCACCGAGTGCTCCTGAAGATTGTGACCCTCACCACCAATATACGAAGTTACTTCGTAACCAGTTGTTAAGCGCACACGAGCTACTTTACGTAACGCAGAGTTAGGCTTCTTTGGAGTCGTGGTATAAACACGAGTGCACACACCTCTTTTTTGCGGTGATGCTTCTAGTGCAGGCACGTTACTTTTATAAGTTTTAGACTTACGTGGTTTACGTACCAGCTGGTTAATCGTTGTCATATTGCTCAGTTCTCCTACATGAGTAGAATTTGGTTTACTCAATATACTTACAGAAAGACCAGCTGCCTTAATAAAACCGCGATATAACAAATAAATACCACGATCAATAAATTAACAACTGTCTGGTCCCAAAAATAAACGACAACTCAGGCAAAAACTTGAGCTGTCGTCAGGGAGGCGGAATTTTAGGGCTGAAGATGCTATCTGTCAACCGCTAAATAACATTACGCCACTTTTTTACTCAACTACTGTTTTTTCCGAGTCAGAATCCACCTGAGTAGCGGCTAATTCTGAAATCATTTCGGCTTCACCATCACTGATAGCATCATCAGGAATCACCGGCATAATAGGTTGCATACGTTCAGCACGTCGTGCTTCATGATATGCCTGACCTGTACCTGCTGGAATCAGGCGGCCAACTATTACATTCTCTTTTAGACCGCGTAATGGATCTTTTGCTCCTTTCACTGCGGCCTCGGTGAGTACACGAGTCGTTTCCTGGAAAGATGCAGCAGATATAAAGGATTCTGTTACCAGAGATGCTTTAGTAATACCTAATAAATCCTGTGTATAAGTAGCAGGCAACTTATTATGAGCAATCGCTTTATCATTAGCTTCCAGAACTCGAGATTTATCAACCTGGTCGCCCTTCAATAAACGTGTTCCACCACCATCAGAAATAGTCACTTTACGTAACATCTGACGAACAATAACTTCGATATGTTTATCATTGATACCTACACCCTGTAAGCGATAAACATCCTGCACTTCCTTAACCATATAATTGGTTAATTCAGTAACACCTTTAACTCGAACGATATCGTGTGAATCAAGCTCACCATCAACTAGCATTTCACCCTTATCTACAAATTCACCTTCAAATACGTTGATATGGCGGAATTTAGGTATCAATGTCTCCAGTGACTCGCCTTTGTCATTGGTAATAACAAGACGTTTTTTACCTTTAGTTTCTTTACCGAATGAAACAGTACCTTTCATTTCAGCAAGAACAGCTGGTTCTTTAGGCTTACGTGCTTCAAACAGGTCAGCAACACGAGGCAGACCACCGGTAATATCACGGTTCTTAGAAGATTCCTGCGGTATTCTGGCTATTACATCACCTACCTCAATAGAGGATCCATCTTCAACGTTAACGAATGCTCCACCAGGTAACATATAGTGTGCAGGAATAGTAGTACCTGCATAACACAATGTCTCACCCTTATCATCGATCAATTCAATCGTTGGGCGTAATTCTTTACCCTGATTTGAACGAATGGAATCATCCATTACTTCGATTGAGCTTAAACCGGTAATATCATCCGTTTTATGCTGGACTGTTACTGCTTCAACGAACTCACTGAACTTAACTTTACCAGCAACCTCTGTAATAACCGGATGCATATGCGGATCCCAGTTGGCAATGGTTTGTCCTACTTCTACCTTATCACCATCGTTTACACTGAACTCTGAACCGTATGTAATTTTATAACGTTCTTTTTCACGTCCATTTACATCGATAACAGCAATTTCACCAGATCGTGATACAGAAATATGCTTACCTGCAGAGTTAGTAACTGTTTTTACGTTACTAAATTTAACCGTTCCCTTATTCTTAATTTCAATACTGTTTACAGATGCTGAACTACTCGCAGCTCCACCAATGTGGAATGTACGCATAGTCAGCTGTGTTCCTGGCTCACCGATCGACTGTGCAGCAATAACACCGACTGACTCACCTTTGTTAACCAGATGTCCTCGAGCCAGTTCACGCCCATAACAGGCGGCACATATGCCATGACGAGCATCACAGGAAACAGGAGAACGTACCAGTAATTCATCGATACCCAGGCTATGGATAATATCCACTTCCTTTTCTTCGACTAGAGTCCCTCTAGGAACAGCAATATTTCCATCACTGTCCTCAATATCTTCCTGAGTCACACGACCCAATATTCGCTCACCCAGTTCAACAGTGATATCACCACCTTCGATAACAGGGCGCATCAGAAGACCTTCCATTGTTCCACAATCATCATGTGCAACAACCAGATCCTGAGATACATCGACCAGACGTCGAGTCAGATAACCTGAGTTAGCCGTTTTAAGTGCTGTATCGGCCAGACCTTTACGTGCTCCGTGAGTTGAGATGAAGTACTGTAAAACGTCGAGACCTTCACGGAAGTTCGCTGTGATCGCATTCTCGATAATCGATCCATCCGGTTTTGCCATCAGTCCACGCATACCCGCTAACTGACGAATCTGAGCCGGGCTACCACGAGCGCCTGAATCGGCCATCACGAAGATAGAGTTAAATGAATCCTGCTTAACTTCATTACCTTCCGCATCGGTTACAGTTTCTGTCCCAAGCTTGTCCATCATGGCACGAGCAACTTTGTCATTCGCATGAGACCAGATATCAACAACCTTGTTATAACGCTCACCAGAGGTTACCAGGCCAGTTGACCATTGCTTTTCAATTTCTTTGATTTCTTTTTCTGCTGCATCAAGAATAATCGCTTTCTCTTCCGGGATGACCATGTCATTCACACCAATCGAAATACCAGATTGAGTCGCATAACGGTAACCGGTATACATTAACTGGTCAGCAAGAATAACAGTATCTTTCAGACTTACATCACGATAGCAGGCATCAATCATGGCTGAAACAGCCTTCTTGTCGAGTGCTTTGTTGATCAGATCAAAAGTCATTCCTTTCGGTAGTAGCTCACTTAGAATCGCTCTTCCGACAGTCGTGTCGACAAGGCGTCTTACCGATGATTCATTACCTTCTTCATCTACAGAATACTCTGTTACACGAAATTTGATTTTAGCCTGCAACTTGCAGCAATGATTATTGTAAGCACGCAACACTTCTTTCGCGTCGGCAAAGATCATGCCTTCACCCTGAACATTAATCATTTCACGCGTCATGTAGTACAGACCCAGAATAATATCCTGAGTAGGAACGATAATCGGCTTACCGTTCGCAGGTGACAGAATGTTATTAGTCGACATCATCAGAGTACGAGCTTCTAATTGAGCTTCGATAGATAATGGGACGTGTACCGCCATCTGGTCACCATCAAAGTCAGCGTTAAATGCTGTACACACTAATGGATGAAGTTGAATCGCTTTACCTTCAATCAGCGTAGGTTCAAATGCCTGAATACCCAGTCTGTGAAGCGTTGGCGCTCTGTTCAACATAATTGGATGTTCA
>JABHSO010000084.1 GCA_018669845.1 Gammaproteobacteria bacterium
ATCTGGCAGAATTCTGTTACCGGTTTAATCGTCGTTTTAGCCTGGAAGATATGATTCAAAGGCTAGGTTATGCTGCAGTGCGTACACCACCCATGCCTGAGCGTCTTTTAAAGATAGCTGAGGCTTGGGGGTAATCAGGTAAAGTTATAGTCTTTAGAACCCAGTTCGATGCGTGACACATCTTTCAGACGTAAACTACTGCCATCCTGATTGGTTCTCAGAATAACCTGTTCAAATTGCTCTACCGTGCTTAAACGTCCCAGAGTGGTAATGCTATACACCATCTCCTGTCCTCCGCCATTCGGGCTTTCACCGATTTTACCGGAAGCAAACTGGGCATTTTGCTCGTTCAGAGCCTGTGCGATATCATCCACCGTTAAACCAAGCTGAGTCATCCGGTCCGGTTTAACCCAGATGCGCATCGCATAATCTTTGGCACCAAATATTTGAACATTGGTGGTACCCGGTATGCGCTTAAGCCGATCCAGAATATTCAGTTTTACGTAGTTCGAAATAAATATATCATCATAACGTTCGTTTTCGGGATAAAATGCCAGCACCTGTAAAAAAGAAGAGCTGCCTTTTTCGACTGTCACACCCTGTCTTTTAACTTCTTCTGGTAACCTAGCTTCAACCTGTTTCACCCGGTTATTTACATTCAACGCCGCCTGATCAACATCGGTGCCGATATCGAAAGTCACTGAAATAGTAAGTACACCACTGGATGTCGAAGTCGATGCCATATAAATCAAACCTTCCACACCATTAATGGCATTTTCTATCGGTGCGGCCACCGTTTGCTCAATAACCTGGGCAGAAGCACCGGGGTATATAGCCGTCACCTGCACTACAGGTGGTGAAATTTCAGGGTATTGTGAAATTGGCAGAACGCGCATAGCAGCCAGACCGGCCAGCATAATAAAGATAGAAATAACGTAAGCGAAATTGGGTCTGTCTATAAAAAAACGGGCAATCATTAATTACTGTCCTCCCAGGTCAGGGTTTCGCATCGTCTACTTGCTATTCAACCACTGCTGGATCATCGACAGAATCATCAATTTTCACCGGCATACCAGGAAAAAATATTCTGGCTACGCCATCTACAATGACTTCGTCTCCTACCTCCAGTCCGCTGCGAATAATCCAGTAATTTTTACGACTTTCATCCATATCAACCCACTCGCCGGGAACCACTTTTTTTTGCAGCGCTATTTTCATTCCATTTTCAGCCGGGCTTGCCACATACACATACTTTCCTTCAGGGTTATCTAAAATAGCACGTTGAGGAAGGGCTATCGCATTCACCTTTACCGCAGACTTTAACTGCACACGTACAAACTGACCCGGCGACAGACTACCCTGGCTATTATTTATCGAAGCACGCATAGCAAAATTGCCAGTGCTGTTATCGACTTTATAATCTTTAAAATCGATCACACCCGAATAGCCTGAGCTGTTTCCGGATTCATCCAGTAAATCCACCGTAAAACCAGTTTCAGGCAATTTCAATGAACCGTTTGACAGTTCACGCCGAATTCGTAACTGATCATTTTCTGGTATGCCAAAATTAATATGTACAGAATCAGTCTGAACTTGCGTGGTTAGCAGGCTGTCACTACCTACTTGTACCAGTGCTCCGCGATTTTTTAATGCACGCCCGGTAATACCATCAATCGGAGCCTTGATTCGGGTATAGTCCAGATTGATTTGAGCACTAAGTAAGTTGGCTTCCGCCTGTTTGATGGTAGCATCTGCAACGGCTTGCTGGGCTATGGCGATATCAACCGCAGAATTGGCATCATCCAGCTGATTTTGACTGACCATCTGATTACGTGCGAGCGGTGTGACTCGTTTCAATTCTCGTTCAGCCTGCTTCAACTGAGCTTGCGCCGTCACTTTTTGTGCTTTAGCCAGCTCGATGGCAGCCAGAGCCTGTTTAAACTCTGCTTTAAATGGAGCGTCATCCAGGCTAAACAATAAGTCTCCAGCCTTGGCATAGCTACCCTCTTTGTAATGTCGCTGCTCTATAATACCGGTAATACGGCTACGCACCTCCAGCTCAAGCGACCCCGCCACCTGTCCTACAAATTCATAATGTACCGGAATATCTTCCCGGTTAACCGTCACTGAAGTCACCGACACCGGTTGAGGAGCCGGAGCAGCTGCTTCCTTTTTTTCATCGTCTTTCAACATACTGAAAGAATCACAGGCAGTTAACAAAAATAACGAAAAAATGAAAACTAACTGGTTAAGTCTCATATTTAATCTCATCAGGTAATATTAAAGTTTATGCATGAAATGAATTCATGATATAGGTAACTGCTAGCTCAGATCAATACAGGAGCGGAAATTCTAAATGTTTTCAGAAAACTTTTTAACCGCTTCGGTAATCAATGTTACATCTGCTTTATTCACCTGGGTAAAAAATTGGCCACCGGGTGCAATGCGCATCGCTATACCTTCTGCACAACGTCCGAGGCAAACCTGTTCCACTACTGGAACATCGACACCTGATGCTTTGAAATTTTTCTTAATGACTTCAATCAGTTCTTTGCTTCCACTTCCAGCACAGGATTTCTGCCCGGCTCCCAGACGCTGGTTAACACAAACAATCAGCCTGGTGGGATTCATTCTTTCTGGCCATGTTCAATAAGTTTAGACTGGATATTTTGTTTTTCAGATGACCAGAACTGACTCCACTGAGCCAGCAAACGTAAACCTTCAAGTTGCTTTTCACGGTCTGAAGATTCAACACCCAGACGATAATTTTCTATACCTGTTATGAACATTCCTGAATACAGTTTAGGCAACCGGATATCGAGTCTTTTTAGAAATTCAGGATTTACTTCAAATGCCTGTTTCAAGCCCTGATCCATTTGCTCCATAGCAACATCAATTTCGGCCTGAAGTAATTCGGGGGATTGCAAACTTTTACCGGCACTTTCAACTAACTCCAGCGACAACAGAAATCTATTCTGTTGTAAGCCGAATTCGGTCTGTTTCATTTTCTCCGATTCACAGGCCACTAGCAGACTCGCTATAGCTAGCCAGAGAAAATAACGAAAGTACTTATTTATATTTTGAGACATTAAAGACCTTTTTATTCACCACGGAGTCACGAAGCACACGAAGATGGAATGGTCATTCTATAAGCATCTGGAGAGTAGCTTAACCTCACCAGCAATAAACCCTGCTTCCAAAGAATTGAAGACCTTTAGAAATCCTTCGTATGCTTCGTGCCTTCGTGGTGCAATAATTTATTTTTTCTTTCCAGCAATGCGCAAACGTAACGCATTCAGCTTGATAAAACCTTCGGCATCTTTTTGATCGTAGGCACCGGCATCATCTTCAAAAGTTGCAATCGATTCATCAAACAGGCTGTCAGTTTCAGAACGTCTTCCAACCACAATGACATTACCCTTGTACAGTTTTAAACGCACATCACCGTTCACAGTTTTCTGAGATTCATCAATTAACTTTTGCATCATTTCACGCTCAGGACTCCACCAGTAACCGTTATAAACCAGTTTGGCATAACGAGGCATCATTTCGTCTTTCAAATGAGTTGCTTCACGATCAAGCGTCAGCGATTCCATTGCTCTATGTCCTTTCAGCATAATTGTGCCTCCGGGTGTTTCGTAACAGCCTCTGGATTTCATACCCACGTAACGATTTTCAACAATATCAGAACGCCCAATACCATGCTTTCCACCTAGTTCATTCAATTTTTCCAGAACAGTAGCAGGAGACATCTCTTCACCATCGATAGCGACTATGTCACCTTTCACATAACTTAAAATAATATATTGCGCTTCATCGGGTGCTTCTTCGGGAGAAACCGTCCACTTCCACATATCACTGTCAGCTTCATTCCAGGGATCTTCCAGAATGTCACCTTCATAAGAAATATGTAGTAAATTAGCATCCATTGAATAGGGCGATTTAGTACCCAGTTTTTGCTCTACACTGATACCTGCTTTTTCAGCATATTCCATTAATGAGACCCGAGATGTTAAATCCCATTCACGCCAGGGAGCGATAATTTTAATGTCAGGATTTAATGCATAGGAACCCAGTTCAAAACGCACCTGATCATTACCTTTACCAGTAGCACCATGAGAAATTGCATCGGCACCGGTTTCTTTCGCAATTTCGATCAGGCGTTTGGCGATTAGTGGACGGGCAATGGATGTGCCGAGTAAATACTCACCTTCATAAATAGTATTGGCACGAAACATCGGGAACACAAAATCACGCACGAATTCTTCACGCAAATCTTCAATATAGATTTCCTTGATGCCGTATTGTTTGGCTTTTTCACGTGCAGGTTCTACTTCTTCGCCCTGCCCGACATCTGCGGTAAAGGTAACCACTTCGCATTGATATTCATCTTCCAGCCATTTCAGGATAACTGAAGTATCCAGACCACCGGAATAAGCCAGTACAACTTTTTTTACTGATTTTTTACTCATAACTTTAAACTCTAATTTAAATTTTTTATTCACCACGAAGTCACGAAGAACACGAAGGTAAAGACAGGCATGTTAAAAATTGTCAGAGCTAAGGTTTCACCTCGTCAGTTGTGCGAGTTTAAAACTCCACTTCCAACGATTTGAAAATATTTACTAATCCTTCTTGCTCTTCGTGCCTTCGTGATGAAAAATGTCTTATTGCTTGGTAATAGAATCCAGTGAAACAACTTTTGTCGTTTCAGGTTCATCCGTATAACGAGGGCGTTCAATATTGACTTCGCCCAGTTCGATATTCAGTTCGTGCTCACGCGATGTAATCAATGACAGACAATCTCGAATACCCTGAATGGTTGAATCCGACAATGCATGCTTCATGCCTGGAGGCGGTACCGTTTCGCGTGCAACTGCAGACAATACCTGACGCATCATGACCATAATGCGTTTTTCTTTTGCCTTTTCACCGGTTATTTCATTCGAATCATTACTCATTCGGATAATTCCTCTAGCTCTAATATTTTACTTTCTGAAGTGATATCGAGTTTTTTCAAAACATCATAGAAACAGGCCTGCAAAGCTTCTTCAATTACTGGGTGGTAAAAAGGTAGTTTCACAATATCAAAAACAGTTAAACCAGTCTGAATTGCCCAGGCTAATAAGTGCGCTACATTTTCGCCTTTAACAGATACAAGCGTGGCACCCAGTAGCAAACCATTCGTTTTATCCACGTAAATGCGCATAATGCCTTTATTTTTACCCATAATAAGGGCACGGCCAACAGGACCCATGGCCATTTCACCGGTAACTACTTTTTCATTATCGGCAAGTTCTGACCAGTCAGCCCCGATAGAGGCTATATTAGGGTCACTAAAGGTGATGCCAAGATGAGTTTTACGTTTAAATGAAAAGGACGATCCATGAGCAGCATTATATCCTGCAATTTTCCCTTCATCGCCTGCTTCATGTAAAATCTGTTTAGTCCCATTTACATCGCCCGCAATATAGATGGGTAAATCACCCAGCTGCATTGTATTCTGATTAAACACTGGCATACCATTATCATCCAGACCCAGATCAAGTTTATCCAGTCCCAGGTTATCCAGATTAGGTTTGCGACCGATAGCCACTAGAACCTTATCAACCACAACAGATTGCTCGCCTGCTGTCACTTTAATCTGATCACCAGCTTCTTCCAGTGTGGCTTGCTCACCTAACCAAATATCAAATTCTTTTCGCAATAATTGAAGCGCAACATCATTCGCTACTTCATCAGTCAACGATGCAATACGATCACTACCTTCGACTCCGGTCACCTTAATGCCCTTACGAGACAATGCCTGACCCAGCTCCAGCCCGATAACACCCAGCCCGATAATGGCCATGCTCTCAGGTAAATTTTCCTGTTCAAATATTTCATCAGTGGTCAAAATTTTATCACCAAATTTTTTCCAGGCAGATGGCACAATGGGACGCGTACCAGTAGCAATGACAAAACTTTTGGCTCGCACCACAGTGTCACCAACCTGCACAGAACTGGAATCTAGAAATTGCGCATAACCTTCCAGCTTGACTTCATCAGGCATGTTATCTGTGCTGGCACCCTGAACACGATCTACAAAGATATCGCGCATATCACGAACATGTTCCATGCTCTCGGGGATATCCAGCTTCATATCATCTTCACCTTCGATACCATGACGATCGAATATTTCACGACGATGGTAATCTTCAGCAACCTGGATAAAGGCTTTGGATGGCATACAACCCACACGGGCACAGGTGGTTCCCCAGTAACCGCCATTGATCAGCATAAAGGATTTACCCGATTTTTTGACCTGTGACAGGGCATTTAAACCCGAGGTTCCAGCACCAATAATGGCAACATCAACTTGCTTTTCCATTCAAACTCCAAAGCCAGACTATTAAAAATGCGCGTATAATACCCGAATCCCTACACAGAATCGTGAAAAATAGTACGCGAATTTGATTTAAACCTGTGATATTACAAATAACAACGACAGGAATTGCCATGCAAACACAAAAAACCAGAATTCATGCCCTTGAGTTAGGCCCAATGGAAAACTTCATCTATTTAATTGAAGATACCAAATCAGGACAAGCAGCGGTTGTAGACCCCGCCTGGGATGTAAATGCTATTGTTGAAAAAGCCCAGAGTCTTGACCTGAAAATCAGTGATATCCTGCTAACTCACAGCCATCATGATCATATCAATGGTATTGAAGAGTTATTAAATCACAGTGCTGCAAGAGTCCATTTACTCAAGCCTGAATATGAATTCTGGAGTCATCAGCTTGAAAAACCAGAGCTTCATCATGGTGGCGACTGCTTTAAACTGGGCAGTACAGAAATCAGCATGTTACATACTCCGGGGCATACGCCGGGTTCTGTGTGTTATCAAATCGAAGATGAACTAATCACTGGTGATACATTGTTCGTGTATGGCTGTGGTCGTTGTGACTTGCATGGAGGCAACCCCGAACAAATGTTCAATACGCTAAAAGGTATGAAACATAAACTCGACGCCAACATGGTTATCCACCCTGGGCACAATTATTCGATAGCAGAAACATCCACACTGGCTAAACAGATCGATGGAAATCCTTTCATGCATTTTGAAGATGAAGCCGAATTCATCAATTACCGCATGCACGTACATGATAAAACTCGTCAGGACCCTTACGGCCCCTTAACCAAACCACAAATGAGAATTGCAGACTTGTTAACGTAAGGTGCCCTGCTCACTGATCTTAACGCTTTAACTAATAGTGCGCGAGGTGCGCCCTACGCATTAAAAACCGATTAGCTCGGCATGCAAACCCTGGCTGGTAAAAGTCGATAATATAGAACTGGAACTCATCATCTTTCTGTCATATTCAATGACCATTAAATGAGGATTTCTTTCCTGAGAATTAATTTTATCAATTCCAGCAACCCTGGACAGGTCTTGCTGTATTTCCTGAATAGTTGATGAATCCAATGTTTCATCAATATGAATGGTGACATCACTCATGATATTTTTCTCTATTGAAGAAACTCCATCATAATTATTTTCACTCCCGGAAACTAATTAATGATTTTTATTCGCAATAACTACTAGCCGCTCAGGTATTAAGACTATTTATTAGGACCACATAGATCAGGTAACTAACTTAGCTGCCTGTTGAATCACCTCTATTCCCGCACCTTTTTTAAACGAGTTTTCACTTAAATAACGACGCCATAAACGGCCATTCGGCTGCCCGTGAAACAAACCGATGATATGCCTGATAACATGCGATAGCTTCATTCCCTTACTCATATGTGATTCGATGTAGGGATAAAATTTTTGCAAAATTTGCAACCGGTCAACAGATGTAGCTGGATCTCCAAATAATTCAGCATCAAGGTTAGCCAGCATAAATGGATTGGCATATGGCTCCCGCCCAAGCATCACACCATCTACATGTTGTAAATGCTGCTGACACTGTTGCAGGGTTTTGATACCGCCATTAATAATAATTTCAGTATCGCTGAACATTTGCTTGAGCTTATACACCCAGTCATATTGCAGCGGAGGAATATCTCTATTCTGTTTCGGGCTCAAGCCACTTAACCAGGCTTTTCGAGCATGAATGATGAGCGCATCCACACCGGCATCCACCTGAAGCTGAATGAACTTAACCAGTTCATCCCAGGAATCCTGATCATCAATGCCTGTCCTATGCTTTACCGTGACGGGTAAAGACGTTGCCGACTTCATAGCAACCACACATTCAGCCACCAGCTCTGGTTGAGCCATCAAACAGGCACCAAAAGCACCGGATTGCACCCGGTCACTGGGACAGCCCACATTTAGATTGATTTCATCATAACCATAATCTTCACAGATTTTAGCAGTTTGCGACAACACTTCAGGATCTGAACCACCCAGTTGAACCACGACAGGGTGTTCGGTTTCATCAAACCCCAGCAAGTAATCCCTGTCACCATGCATAATGGCCGATGTGGTGATCATTTCGCTATAAAGCAAAATATGTTTTGAAAGCAGACGCATAAAAAAACGATCATGCCTGTCTGTACAATCCAGCATCGGGGCTATGCAAAATCGCCGGTTAATTGAAGTCATTGAAATATGGTCAACATAAAGAGTGGCGTAATGTACCTGATTTTTTATACAGCGATAAACTTTAAAAAAGATTTATCAGATTAAAGGAATCTATAGTTTAAATTTAAACTACCTGGAGATATTGTAGTGAATATTATTTCTACATTTTCCAAGTTTTGAAAATAAAAATCTAAGATTTTTAAAAATTGTAACTGTGTAAAGACAGGGAGTATACTTTTAGCATGGCAAGGAAATATAAAAAGTCAGCTTTAATCATATTTTTGCTGCCATTTTGTCTCCTTATCAATATAAGCTCAGCACAGTTACATTCAAACAGTATCAGCTTATCTTCCCCTCTAAATATCCCAGTCAAAAAAATTGTTATTCGTCCAGAACCTTACTCTAATTTTTGCAATAGAAATCCAGTTGAATGTGCGAATAATGGCTCCTCCATTATAGATCTAACTCCAGAGGTTATGACCTTGATTTTTAAAGTAAATAGTCAGGTAAACAATGAAATATTTTTTGCTCTGGATATAGACCAGTATAATCGAGAAGAATTCTGGGCTTTACCAGTATCAGGCTTCGGAGATTGTGAAGATATAGCCTTAGAAAAACGCTCCCGTTTAGTAGAACTTGGATACCCAATACCGGCGATGCGTATAGCTATTGTTTCTCATAAAAGACTTCTTCATTCTCATGCACTACTTTCAATTGAAACCAATAAAGGGACATTTCTGCTTAATACATTTACTGATAAAGTTTTACCCTGGACACATACTCCATATAATTTTGAATCCAGAGAGCGAGCTGATGGATTATGGGAACGGTTTGATCAAAGTATATGGACCTATGACCCATAAATGGCCTGGAATATTTAATATGGAACCTTTGATTAATTATCATTGATTTTATACTGAGATCAAAATGATCCTACCTGTTGTAAAGTAAACTGTTGAAGTCATCCTAATACTACAATCTTTAAGACTAATCAGGGCATTTTAGCCTGTATAAAAAATTATTAATTGATCAGCACTTTCTTAACATTGATTATAATAAATACCCAGTTTTCTTGACCTATGACCTTGTCATAAAAACTGCTGGAGTTACAGTTTTATCAAGTATCAGATTACTCTGGAGTTTTATAAGCAGTAGCTATTATGACCCGTGTAAAAATAATATTTATATTATTTATTCTACTTCTAATTATCATACCGGGTAATGCAAAGGCCAGTGCCAATCTGTTTAACTGTGACGATAATGAGAATACCCCCGACCTTTCCACCTGGCATCATCAATATAAAGATCGTTGTTATATCGAAGGCAGTATAAACCCAGAAAATGAAAATATCGAAACCATAGAATCTATTCTTAGTGAAATGCGTAAGGAGCCAGTTTTAGCCAGTTTTCTACTGGATAAGGCTAAACAGTTGAGTATCGCCTTTTGTATTGAATACAGAGCAGATGGTTGCCGTGGATATTTTGATTATGGACTGAATCTTCTAGCGGTCAGAAAAAAACTGGATCTGCCCACCAAAGTCATAATTTTCATTCATGAGCTTAGACACGTTGATCAACTGTCACGTGGTTTCAAAAGTTCTCTTGATTATGATGCAAATGAAATAATCCGTTTGACCTATGCAATTGAAGCCGATGCAAATGCTGTATTAGCGTTATATGCCTGGCGGTTAAATAAAAATGGATTCCCTCAGGTCTGGGATAAACTATTCGAATTATCCCGGTATTCTGATATTTATGAGGCATTTCGAGATTCTATAGTAACCACAGATGATGAGCTGCTGGCTAGCAAAAACGCATTTATCCAATGGTATAAATCAGAATGGAGGACAACCGAGTATTATAGAAACAGTCTTGGTGGTTATCTGGATATGTTAGATGACACAAAATTAATACAGAAATATGACCTGCTTCCAAAAAATTATTTTAACAACTTGTGTATTTTACCCAGTGGTAAAAATTATAACTGTCATTTAACTCAGGAAATTAAAATGAAACCTTAAGGAACGTCTGATGATTGACCAGACATTCCTTATCGGCTTAACAATTCTGCAACTCATTTCATTATTTCCAGAATGGTTTAGTAACTTCGTTATAAACATCCACACGAGTCAAGCCCATATCTTTTAACATATGATCGCTTAGTTGAGACAGTTGTTTGCGATGGTGATGACGGTCTATCCATAACTGTAAAGTTTCTACGCCTGACTCTATACTGTGCAGGATGTAGCTTTGAATTGAGACTTTTTGCTTCGCTGAGATTTGCATAACAATTACTCCTGATGGTTGATTGCAAAAAACCTGATAGGTTTATGCAATATAGAATAACCATTAAACTGTTTTAAGTACAGTTACAGTTTTTAATAAATGCTTGCAGTACAGTTTAAGTTTTTTATCGAGATCGACTCACAGATTGCACATTTGAAATTTGTGATAGCTTGTCAATAATCAATACCAACTGATTCACGCTGCTCACTTCTACGTTGAGTTTGCTATATACCATTTGCTCCTGTCGGTCAGTACTGGAGTTGATACTCAGTAGATTAATTTTTTCATTCGCCAGCACAGCACTAATATCCCGTAACAAACCCGTTCTATCAAATGCGGTAACAGCTATTTCAGCCAGGAATACAGAACCGGTTCCACTACCCCACTCCACTTCAACCAGTCTATTTCGCTGTTCCTCAGGTAATGACATGACATTGTTACAATCACGTTTATGAATCGTGACACCAGATCCCTTGGTGATAAACCCGATAACATCATCACCGGGTAACGGCTTACAGCATTTACC
>JABHSO010000138.1 GCA_018669845.1 Gammaproteobacteria bacterium
AGCTCTGGTTAAAACTGTCATCAAAACACTACCTGTTAGAGTTGGGAACAAGCGTTGCGGCTTGCCCAGATAGATGACCTTTGAGAGCAATCAGATCTGGAATCTGGGAATGATCTGACCCTTGAATTGAGAGCCATTCCACTACTTGGTGCCGGATGGATACCGTGGAACGTCTCCGTATTTGATCTCAAAAAAGAATTAAAATCCGTGCGACAGGAAAGTGACAACTTGATTCACTCCACGATACTACAGGACGTGATTGCGGTTCATGGAAAATCTCTTCACCAGATTAACAAACCCATCCACATCAGCCTGGAATGATGAACCAGATAAAATTGCTGACGATGATTTCTATGGCTATGACGGTACTATTGAAATATCTGTCTAGCGTCGAAGTTATCGCGTTTATCATTGGCGCAATGGCTCCAGAATGGGATCAGGTGACAAGTACTACATAAAATCTCGATGAAAAAATAAATATTAAAAATATCTATAATTTACTTTTTAAATTAATTTCTTTGATTACTTATAACTGCTATCTACTCATAGCGGTCATTCCTTATAGGCTGTAGGGTGCGTCGGGTTCGTGGCGATACCGGCCATATAACAACAGAGTAGAAAAAATATAAATTGCTAATAGGTATACTGTCCCCAGATTCCATCTCCAGATAAAGCCGATGCCGGATTTCAGGCCTTTATACCTCTTGCGGAACATCCCGGGGCAAAGAATAGCTGCTGGCCCCCAGTAATGAAGCCATGTATACCACCCCGGCACCGGGCTTGCCGAGTTCTGCTTTCTCATAGATGAAATCAAACACATCATCAGCCTCGGTTTCTGGCACAATTACTTCGATTATTCTTGCAAAACGTGGTTCTGGAAGCCCGTCACCTACAGTTTTTGCATCAAACAGAGAGGCGTATCCCCGACATTTGATACTGTTGGCGCGTGTAATCTTTTTCTCCTCGTAAAGTGCATGCAGCAGATCGCCTTCTCCATCTATATTTTTACCGTTCAATACGCAGGTAATGAGCTTCACTGCCTTGATTGACAAGTGATGTTTTGTATCAGTAATACTATCCATGATCGATAATCATCCAGATTTTGAGTTGAGGGATTTGAGAAGGTTTTCCGGCAAATACTTCGCCACCTTCTCAAGCTGTGTCATATACATAAAGCCCACACCCGGCATATCGAACTCAGCCGCACGATAAAGCGCATCGAAGACCACGTCCCTTTGCTCAGATGAAACCAGCACACTGACAACCTCCTTTTCAGATTCGACCGCAATCCCCCACAAACCCAGGCGTTCTCGTACTCCGGTACCTCTGGAATGATGTACAGTGGCGCCAATGGATACACCGAGTTTACGTGCAGCCGCTAGAATCTGGTCGCCACGGCCTTCCTGTATAACACAGGTAATCAGGGCGACATCCGTTAAATAGACAATATCTGGTTTGCTCATAAGGTGGCCTGCCCCTCCTGTTCTTGTGATTCAGAAATGATATTAATTGATGCCATGGTTTGTTTCTGGATTTGGTAACGTGCCCACAAGCCCATCACCATGACGCTGATTATCGGCCCTATGGACGCGAGACAGAGAATACCGAAACCTTCCACGGCATTCATCGCCCCACCAATCCCCAGCCCCATGGCTAACACCAGGGGTACGGTGATCGGGCCGGTCGTTACCCCGGCACTATCCCAGGCAACATTCACGAATTGCTCGGTTGAAAAATAAGTCAGCACAGTCGCTAACAAATAGCTTGGCACCAGCAACCAGACCAGCGGTAGATCAAACACCAGTTTTGCTACGCCAGTGGAAATTCCAACAGCAACGCCGAGAGATACTGCTTTTAACAACATACTTTTTTTGAACACACCATTGGTCAAATTCTCCGTAGTCTCACCAAGAGCATTTAACGCGGGTTCCGCCATTGTTGCCCCATAACCCAATGCCCAGGCAAATAACAGCACGAGTGTCTCACCGACAATGAATATGTAAATGGGCGATATTTCTATGCCAGGTACTTCCAGGAATGCAGCAGGAACCAGTTTACCAACATGATTACCAAGATTCGAAAGCCCATAGGTAAGACCCAGGTTAAAGATGCACATACCGATAATGGTGAGCACGACACCGTAAATAATTTCACCTCTGTTCTGCAGCTTCGCTTTCAGTACGACCTTAAACACAAAGAACAGAAACAGAACCAGTGGCAGAATCGCACGCACACCCAGTACAATCTCTTTACCAGGGCTGCTCTCATACCAGGCCGGTGTCATGGTTTGTACCACACCAGAGGCCACTTTGGCTGCAGCAATAATCTCTGCGGGTGACAGGCTGGTGGAGACATAAAGTGCCAGCAGGAACACCCCGATGATAGGAAACAGGGAAGCAAGGGTTACGATACCAAACCCCGACAATTCTGAATCGCCTTTGCCTGCAGATGCCGCGATACCAATACCCAGCGAGAGTACCAGCGGCACTGTAACCGGTCCGGTTGTCACCGCACCACAGTCCCAGGCCAGACCAATCACTTTCTGTAATTCAGGATCCATCGATGCGAATACAGTTAGCGCCAGCAATGGTACCAGAGTGGTATAAATCAGAGGTTTCAGACTCCAGCCATAGATAAATCTTAGTGTGCCAAGTACTGCCGCAAGACCCACGCTGGCACCAACCACCAGTACCAACACATCAGACCAGTCGTTTAGTAGAGTAAAAAGATAGGGTGCTTGCTCGACGGATACATTTTGGCCCGCCGCCTTGAGTGCACTGATTGCCGGTTCAGCGAAGGTCACTCCAATACCCAGTAGTGCCGTAATCAATAACACAAAGGGCAATGGTAATTTGCGTGGCAGCTTGGAACCAATCGCAGTACCGAATGGCATCAGCCCAAGCTTGAGGCCCTCCATAAAGAACATGAGACCAACAATGACGGCAAAAAGTCCTCCGCTAATAACCCAGTAGTCCGCTTCCAACTGTCGCAGAATGAGGATCTGAAACAGGATAAGGTAAATAGCAAGCGGTACCACTGCCTTTATCTGCGTCATGAAACGTACCGAGACATAGGGGCGTATCAGTCGATAAATCTCGGCCGGTACCAACTTCACCCGGGGTTGTATATGTGGAATAGCCAGGCCTTGCGCATTCGTTTTCAGCTTTGGAAATAAACGGTTCGAACTGATTTCATTGCGACCGGCCCTAAGCTTGCTTTGATAATCTTCAAACCGATAATTTGATGACATACTGTTTATATGCTCCTGGCAGCAATTATTATTATGAGCTCTCTTTATTTTGTAAGGTTTTTTCTCATATTATCTGTGTAAAACCACAATTTTTCGTGAAGGGTCACCCATCTCGGCACGTGCATCACGTCCCCTTTGCAACAGCCGAATCGGCATCGAGACCTCGTCCATCTGCATGACAGACAAAGGATAGGAAATATAAAGACCCTATCCACAGATGTCAATATTCAAAACTGCCTTCAGTATCACACCTTTTTCTTTTTAACAACCGTAATTTCTAATAACTCCATCCGCTTTTCAAGAGTATACACATCATACTTCAAGAAAAAATCATCATAAGCCAAAAGTTTCAGCAGCCACTGCCTATTGGCAGCAGTCAAAAAATCGACTAACAATTCTGATATCAACTGAAAAGCCTGTTTGTGGAGGTGTTCTGGTCAATTGAGATTGATACCTATCGACGAATATCCCAGGAAGGTATGGTTTAAATCAAAAGAATAACGGTAGAACTATGACACGTAAAAAGGGTTGCCAGTAACTGTAGTAAAACCAATGCTAATTAAAATGCTTTTCCAGCCTTAGCAAGAGCAGCTAAAATATACCGTCACAATTCCC